>JAUNAK010000008.1 GCA_030527665.1 Eubacteriales bacterium | reverse complement strand
ATTAGAAAAGAACAGACAGTTATGTTTTTGATAGAGTGAGGAATAAAAATGCAGATTACAAGAGATGAAATCAGAAACGTTGCGATCATTGCCCATGTCGATCACGGCAAGACAACACTGGTGGATGAGCTGCTGAAGCAGAGCGGTATTTTCCGTGCCAACCAGGCGGTTCAGGAGCGTGTCATGGACTCCGGCGATATCGAGAGAGAACGTGGAATTACCATTCTTTCCAAGAATACCGCAGTAACCTATAAGGATACCAAGATCAACATCATTGATACGCCCGGACATGCAGATTTCGGCGGAGAAGTTGAGCGAGTTCTGAAAATGGTAAACGGCGTTATCCTGCTGGTTGATGCTTTTGAGGGACCGATGCCGCAGACAAGATTCGTTCTGCAGAAGGCACTGGATCTGGATCTGCATGTGGTTGTATGTATCAATAAGCTGGACAGACCGGCTGCACGTCCGGTCGAGGTAGAGGATGAGGTTCTGGAGCTTCTGATGGATCTGGGAGCTTCCGATGAGCAGCTGGATGCTCCGTTTATCTATGCTTCTGCAAGAGAAGGCTATGCGATTGCAGATCTGGATGATGAGCCGAAGGATATGACTCCGTTGTTTGAGGCAATTCTGAAATACATTCCGGCACCGACCGGTGATCCGGAGATCGGTACACAGGTACTGGTCAGCACCATCGATTACAACGAGTACGTGGGAAGAATCGGTATCGGTAAGATCGATAACGGCAGCCTGGCACTGAACCAGGAAGTTCTTCTGATGAATCATCATGATCCGTCCAAGAAGAAAAAAGTGAAGATCAGCAAAATGTATGTATTTGATGGTCTGAAGAGAGTAGAAGTAAGCAGCGCAGGTGTAGGTGAGATCGTTGCAGTCTCCGGTATTGCGGATCTGCATATCGGAGATACACTTTGTGATCTGGATAATCCGGATCCGATCCCGTTCCAGAAGATCTCCGAGCCGACGATCTCTATGAACTTTGTAGTCAATGATTCTCCGCTGGCAGGACAGGAAGGCGATTATATCACTTCCCGTCATCTGAGAGACCGCCTGTTCCGTGAGCTGAACACAGATGTCAGCCTGCGTGTGGAGGAAACCGATTCTGCAGAGTGCTTTAAAGTATCCGGACGCGGTGAGCTGCATCTGTCCGTACTGATCGAGGAAATGCGCCGTGAAGGCTTTGAGTTTGCCGTAAGTAAGGCGGAGGTAATTTACAAGACCGATGAGCGCGGCAAGAAGCTAGAGCCGATGGAGATCGCTTATGTGGATGTTGCCGATGAATTCTCCGGTTCTGTTATTCAGGCCCTTTCGGAGCGTAAGGGTGAGCTGCAGGGCATGAGCGCCGGCAACGGCGGAACGACCCGTCTGGAATTTGCCATTCCGTCCCGTGGTCTGATCGGTTTCCGTGGAAACTTCATGACTATGACAAAGGGTACCGGTGTTCTGAATACGATCTTTGATGAGTATGCACCGTACAAGGGAGATATCGTTTTCCGTAAACAGGGATCCCTGATCGCCTTTGAAGCAGGTGTATCTGTACCCTACGGTCTGTTCTCCGCACAGCAGAGAGGTACACTCTTTATCGGTGCCGGTGAGAAAGTATATGCAGGTATGGTAATCGGTTCCTGTGCGAAGCCGGAGGATATTGATCTGAATGTCTGCAAGACAAAACACCTGACCAATACCCGTTCTTCCTCGGCTGACGAGGCACTGACACTGACACCGCCGAAGATCCTGTCTCTGGAGGAAGCACTGGAGTTTATCGATGCGGATGAGCTGCTGGAGGTGACACCGAAGTCCCTGCGAATCCGTAAGAGACAGCTGGATGCCAGACTGCGCAGACGTGAAAGCTTCAACAAAAAAGGTTAATAGAGAAGAGTAAGGGAGTCCCCTCTGCCGTTTGCAGGCAGGGGGGATTTTTTATCTCCATCGAGAAGAATCCTGCGCCAAGTCTCGCAGAGCCCGATTAGAAGCGGAAAGCCGGAGAAAACGGTTTTCTATGCAGAGGCAGCCGTGCAATCGTGTATCCGGGCGTATAGACTCTTCATCTGGGTAGGGAACAAAAAGGAAAACATTGCTATACTATACATATAATTGATGGGGAAACGGGAGCGGAAATTATACCTGATCGACACCAGGCCAAATCGATCTTTGGCTTACCGAAGACTGCTGAACAGCGCAAATCATAACTATATAACAGCGTAAATAATAAATTTATATAAGAAAAATGGTATCTGAAAAGATACCATAAGAGAAAGGGGAAAAGGTATGAAAAGAAGAATCGCATGTATCGTCTGTGCTGCACTGCTGGCGGCAGCGGCTTTTCCGGCATATGCAGATACACCGGAAGCTGCAGAGAATCGTATGATTGAAGAAATAACAGAAACAGAGATCGAAGATGCTTGCGTGGAGTTGATTGCAGAGGAAACGGACAGCGAAGAGGAGATGCTTGGTTATTACCTTGGTACAGAGGCATTGTACCGGGTATATAATCCCAACAGCGGAGAGCATTTTTACACTGCCAGTAAAAAGGAAAGAGATCATCTGGCATCGATCGGCTGGAGCTATGAAGGCATCGGATGGTTTGGTCAGCAGGATGCTTCGATCGGTAAACCGGTGTATCGTTTGTACAATGCCAGCGGCGGCGAGCATCACTATACGATGAACAAAGGGGAGAAGGATAATCTCGTGAAGGTCGGCTGGAAGGACGAAGGAATCGGCTGGTACAGCTGTAATGAGGAAAATGGCGTTCCGGTCTATCGGCAGTACAATCCCAATGCCTATGCCAATAACCACAACTATACTACGAACAAAGGGGAAAAAGACTATCTGATTAAGCATGGCTGGAAGGATGAAGGAATCGGCTGGTATGGCGGCTGGAAGTATATCGGAATGGATGCTGTGGATGATAAGGATATCCTGACACTCCAGAATCTGACACTTCCGCAGTTCAGGGAACGGTATCCAAAGGCAGAGGAAATTACACCTGCCGGCGGTCATCCGACATATAAAACAGATATGTTTGAGATCACATTTACCAATGACGGCGAGGAAGTAACGGCTCTTAAACTGACAGACATGAGCGGGAAGATGAACATGAAGGGCATTTATATGAAATATGCTTTCTCACGTGAACTATTCCGCACGGGACTGGAAGATCAGTTCAACGGCAGCCCGACTTTCAGCAATACCTGTATTAAGGCAACAGAGGATCCGGCGGATGCAGCGCAGATCCTGCTGATCTATGACATGAAAGAGACGAATGCGCATGGAGCATTCGATTATACGCTTATGATCGTAGAGAATAATTACGGATGGATCCAGAGCGCAAAGATCATTTTCAATAAAGAAGCAGCTGCTATGGGTTAAAGGCGATGTACTAGACTCAAGCTTCCGCTCATCCTGATAAAACCGCCGCTAAAATGTGTATATCCTTTTAGCGGCGGTTTTTCAATGTTGCGGCAGACAAGGTTCCTGCTATAATGAAAATGGTTGTCAGAACCGAAACAGAAACAAATGAAATATGACTGAATGAAGATCAGAATATTTCGACAAGCAGGAAAACTTATTATACTGAGCGGAATCACTGTTCTGGTGACGGCGTTTTCTGCAGTGGCAGAGGCTGCTGTTTTGGAACCGGGTCTTGAAGATGCATCTGTTCCGGATACAGGAGCGGAGACGGTTTCCATGTTCCGAATGTACAATCCGAATAGCGGGGAACATTTTTATACCGGAAATCCGGCTGAGAAGGAAATGCTGCTGGAGAAGGGCTGGGTATATGAAGGAATCGGCTGGAAGGCGCCTGCATTCTCAAATGTACCGGTCTACCGGCTGTACAATCCCAATGCCGGGGATCATCACTATACGACGGTTTTAAGTGAAAAAGCATTTCTGGAAAATGCAGGATGGCAGTATGAAGGCATTGCATTTTATTCCTGTGAATCGGACGGGAACAGACAGGATCTGCTTGCGGCAGGGGATGGAACGGTTGAACGGGCTGCGGACGGAAGTGACAGGGTATGGTCTGCCGAAAGGAAAACAAGTGCGGTTCCTCTTTTCAGGGAATACAATCCCCGTGCGGAAAGCGGAGCACATAATTATACCAGCAGCAGTGCAGAGCATGAGAATTTGATTCGGCTGGGCTGGCAGGAGGAAGGAATTGCCTGGTACGGTGAAGCCGGGAAGGATTCGGAGAGTGAATGGCCGGAGGCAGAAGTTTTTCTACGGGAAAAAAATATAACGACGCTGCGGGAAGCCTTTGATTATGCTTCCGGGTATCGCTGGGTCTTCTATGATGTGGATCCGTCCCTGGGTACCCATTATTATGCAATGAAAGGATATCAGGCGAAGGAAGGAAACTGCTATGTGGATGCCGGTCTGTTCTGCGAGATGGCGAATGCACTCGGTTATTCTGCTGTGCAGATCGGAGGCATCGTTCCGCGGAGAGACGGATCGCTGGCGGCACATTCCTGGGTAGAGATCGACGGCCGGATCTATGATCCGGAATATCGATGGGAATATAAGCGGGAGGGCGGCTATGCCGTGATTCCCGGAACACCCGGAAGTCTCCGCTATCAGGCACAGTATCGCATGAGCAGCAGATAAACGGCAGTGTGAAGCCCGAAGAGGGTATGCATCCATCATTGCGGGTTCGGAGGCTTCTGTTTTCCGGAAGCAGTCGACGGAGATATAAATAAAGAAGAGGGGAGAATACCATCAAAATCAATGGCATTCTCCCCTTTTATACACCTGATCGAGCACTGTTATTATTTGAAACGTGAACCTCTTTTAAAGTGCGAATCTCGTTTAAAGTGCGAATCTCGTTAAAAATACGGGTTTTGTAAGAAAATCAGATCTTTTCCCCATTCTCAAATTTTTTCAGAACACGGCTGATACGGTCTGCCGGATCCAGCAGAGAACTGATGGATGCGTCGTGGTTCAGTGTATCAATGATCAGTGCAATGAATTTACTCATATCGCAGCCGATGTAATACGGTCTATCCAGAAGCTCCGGCTGCTGATAAACCAGATTGGTGGTTACCAGCTTGGTGAACCAGCCTTTTTCATAGGCTTTGTCGAATTTTTCCATGCCGTTGGTGAACAGACCAAAGGTAGCGCAGAGATAGATGTTTTTCGCACCGCGCTGCTTCAGGAGCTGTGCGACCTCGATCATGCTGTCGCCGGAGGAGATCATATCATCAACGATGATCATGTCCTTGCCTGTAACATCAGCTCCCAGAAATTCGTGTGCGACGATCGGGTTGCGGCCGTCAACGATCACGGAATAATCTCTTCTCTTGTAGAACATACCCATGTCAACACCGAGGTTGTTGGCAATATAGATCGCGCGTCCCATACCGCCTTCATCCGGACTGATGACCATCAGATGATCGGCATCCACCTTCATATCCGGTTCTGCATGGCGAAGGATATTTTTGATGAACTGATACGCAGGCTGAATGGTCTCGAAGCCGTGGAGCGGGATCGCATTCTGTACACGGGGATCGTGAGCATCGAAGGTGATGATGTTGTCAACGCCCATGTCGATCAGCTCCTGCAGGGCAAGGGCACAGTCCAGGGACTCGCGGCCGGAACGCTTATGCTGACGGCTCTCATACAGGAAGGGCATGATCACATTGATGCGGCGGGCTTTTCCGCCGATGGCTGCGATGATACGCTTCAGATCCTGGTAGTGGTCATCCGGAGACATATGGTTTACCTGACCGGAAAGGGAATAGGTCAGGGAGTTGTTGCATACATCCACCAGCAGATAGACATCATCGCCGCGGACGGATTCTTTCAGAATGCCTTTGGCTTCTCCGGAACCGAAACGGGGAGTCTCCGCATTCAGGATATAGGTGTCACGTTCATAGCCTTCGATACTGTCATTGCCCTTATGAATGGAATCTCTTCCTTTTCTCCACTCGGTGAGAAAATGATCCACACGTTTTCCGATCTTCTCACAGCTTTTCAGCGGAATGATCGCGAGTCTGCCGATCGGCAGAGAATCAATGTAAGCGGGGGTCTCTTTTGCCATAATTAGTGTCCTCCTTGTAGTTTTTTCCGGAGGCGGATGTCCTCACCGGAAAAGTGGATGAATGTGTAAGCTCCCATAATACGGGAGAAGGTACGTTCAGAGAAAATCTCCTGGAATCGATCGAGAGAAAGATTGGTGGAGATGATGGTGGATTTTCCTGCAAGGATCCTTTCGTTGATGATCAGGAAAAGCTGTGAAGCAACAAACGCATTGGTCAGTTCGGTTCCCAGATCATCGATGATCAGAAGATCGCTTTCGAAGATCAGATCATGTGCCTGCTTCATATCCTGCTCGGTCCGGAAGGTATATTTCCCGAGAATGTCAAACAGTTCAAAGGCAGACAGATACAGGACGCTTCGTCCCTGCTGCAGAAGTTCTTTTGCAATGGCATGGGACAGAAAGGTTTTTCCCGTGCCTACAGAACCGAAGAAAAAGAGATTCTCCGGTTCTCCGGTATCCAGGCGTTCCGAAAAATTCCTGACAAAGGAGCGGGATACCAGAAGGGCGCGTTCTGCCTCCTCATAGGCACTCATGCCGCTTGATTTGTTCATCTGGGAGCGGGAATACCAGTCCAGTGAAAAATGGGCAAAATCCTCATCAGAGGCAAGTTTGTGAAGGTTGGAGGAGCGGTACAGGATGCCGGTCTCCATTTCCAGAAAGCAGGAGCATTTCCGATTGTCGATATATCCGGTATCACTGCATTTGCTGCAATGACAGATCGGATCCAGATAGTTCTCCGGATAACCGTGAGACAGCAGAAGCTGCCTTCTCTGTTCCCTGCGATCGGATATCGCCTTTTCCAGATCGATATCTGCATGGTCATCGTTCAGAACGGTGAATGCTTTACGGATAGCAAGAGATGCCAGTGCATCATCCAATTCCCGGATCGCAGGTATCTGTTCCCGGATCTCCTGCAGACGGCGTTCTTCCTCACGGTGGTTTGCCAGCTGCCGGTCATTGAAAATACGCATGATAGATGCGTATTGTGTATTGGTCAGTGCCATAGGTTCCTCCTTCAGTCGAGGTCCGAATCCTTGCTGTTCTGCAGAAGACGGCTTTCCAGACTGGAATAGTCGTAGGTACGCTCTTCAAAGTTTGTGAAGCGGCTGGCAGCAGGCTTGCGGGAGGCAGAGGAAGCTGCAGCTGCTTTCTGCGCGGCGGCATCCTTTTCTGCCCGGTGCGCCTGATCCAGTGCGGCAACAGCCTCCAGATTGTGCACGCCTGCTTTATGCCAGTCGGACAGGATCCGTTCGGTATACGGAAAGCTGGGCTGCCCCGTTTTGGAAATGGTTCGGCGGGCTGCTTCGGAGATCAGCTCCACAGAGAAGCCGTATTCCTTCAGCCAGCGGTCCATGGTGCGGATCTCATCCGGGATCGGGTTTCGGTTGCGGATACCAAAAGCACGGAAAATGGAAAAATAGGAATCTTTCCAGAGCTTGTTGTGTGCTTTGGCATCGGTGACGGTCAGAAGTCCCTGCTGATGCCAGTTCAGTCCGACTTTGGTAATGTAGCTGATCTCCCGGTGACCGGTGGATACACAGTATTCGATCAGATAATCGATCAGATCCTGCGGAAAATGCAGCTCGTCATAAAAATACAGGATCTTCTGCATATCGGTCTTGGTCAGACGGGCCGTTCCGATGTACTGCTCGGCGATGAAAAGAATCTGACGGGCGGTATTGTCATCCTTCAGTTCTTTCATGCGGCTGGCAGAGATCTGCGCCGGTTTTTCTTCCGGTTTCGGTTCAGCGGGAACGATTTCTTCCGGGGGTTCCGGTTTTTCTTCCGGTTCCGATTGTGTTTTGTGAAGCTCGGTTGCGATCGGAAGCAGGGAAATGGATTCCAGTTCCCGTTCCCGGCCGTAAAATTTCAGCTGCAGCAGTCCTGCTTTTTCCCAATAGCGAAGTGCCCGGAGAATATCTTTTTCCGGGCAGGAAAAGATATCTGCCAGATCCTCGAGAGAGGGGTCGATATCGTCCTTGGAGACGGTACGAAGCAGAAACAGATAGATTTTGACAAATTCCCCGTTGGCACGGGGCATATAATAATCGATAAACGCATCCGGGACAGCAGTTGTGCCGCCCGTGCGCCGATCTTTAATTTTCAGATGACCCATGATTCCCCCGGAAACGTTTATTTCTCGATAAGTGCTTCGCCGACCTGTACGATATTTCCCGCACCCATGGTGATCAGGAGATCGCCTTCTTTCACATTGGCGCGCAGATAATCTTCGATCTCCTCAAAGGACGGGAAGTAATCACATTCCGTACCGTATTTGAGGATCTCGGTCTGCAGGTCACGGGAGGAGATGCCGTAAACGTCCAGCTCACGTGCCGCATAGATATCTGCCAGAACCACATGATCGGCAAGGGAAAGTGCCTCTGCAAACTGCGGAAGCAGGGATTTTGTTCTTGTATAGGTATGGGGCTGGAATACGCACCATACGGTCTTGTGAGGAACACGGGCGGCGGTGCGCAGTGTTGCACGGATCTCCGTCGGATGATGCGCGTAATCGTCGATCACGTCGGCCCCGTTGAAGGTTCCCTTCTGCTCAAAACGGCGGTTGGTTCCGGTGAAGGTCGCAAATCCCTTCTGGATCTGCTCTGCATTCAGGCCAAGTTCTCTGCCGAGGGCGATAACAGCCAGTGCATTGCTGACATTATGCTGTCCCGGAACTTCAAGGGAAAAACTGCCGATCGGCTCGCCCTTGTACAGGGCACGGAAGGAAGCATGACCGAGCTTGTCATAGGTAACAAGATCGGCGGTGTAGTCTCCTTTGTTGCTCATGGAATAGGTAATGATACGGCAGTTCAGATTTTTGGTGATCATCTTGCATGCCGGGTCGTCGGCGTTGATGATCAGAATACCGTCATCCGGAAGCAGTTCCGCAAATTTGCGGAAGGAATTCCGGATATCCTCCAGATCCTTGAAGAAGTCCAGATGATCCGCATCGATATCCAGAATGATGCTGATCTTCGGGAAGAAGCTCAGGAAGCTGTTGGTATATTCACAGGCTTCCATCAGGAAGGCCTTCTCACTTCCGATATGATAGTTTCCGCCGATCATCGGAAGAATACCGCCGACCGAGATCGTCGGGTTCAGGTCACCGGCCATCAGTACATGGGAAGCCATGGAAGTAGTCGTTGTTTTGCCATGGGTACCGGATACACAGATCGGGATCGCGTAATTCTTCATCATCTGTCCGAGCAGCTCGGCACGGGTCAGCATCGGGATCTTTTTCTCAACAGCAGCCGCATACTCCGGATTGGAGGGATGGATGGCTGCGGTATAGACAACGACATCGATGTCATCGGTGATGTTCTCGGCTGTCTGTGCATAAGCGATCCTTGCACCTGCGGCAGTCAGCTTTTCTGTCAGCGGTGTCTCCTTTGCATCGGAACCGGAAACCGTAAATCCGCGGTCAAGCAGAATGGCGGCAAGTCCGCTCATACTGATTCCGCCGATACCGATAAAATGTAAATGGCAAGTATGATCAAAATGCAATTCGTACATAATGAAAACCTTCTTTCTCTTATATAAGTATGAAAAAACGCATAGTTTGCATAGATTACCACACTAAGTTAGCTTATCAATTATACATGCAGGGGATAGACATTTCAAGCAAACCGAAAATATTCGGAAATTTTAATGAAAAATAAATTGTTTATTGTGCATAAAAGGATGAGCAGAAAAGACAGAAAATTATTTAAATTGTTCACATGTGTAAACCGATATGCTATAATTAACTTACTTTTAATGAAAGAGGTGATTCTATGGTCAAAAAAGAGATGATCGCCATGATTTTAGCCGGTGGTCAGGGCAGCAGATTGGGCGTTCTTACATCGAAGGTTGCCAAGCCGGCAGTGGAATTCGGCGGCAAATATCGAATCATTGATTTTCCTCTCAGCAATTGCATCAACTCGGGAATTGATACAGTGGGTGTGCTGACACAGTATCAGCCGCTTCGTCTGAACAGTCATATCGGAATCGGTATTCCGTGGGATCTGGACAGGAACGTCGGAGGTGTGTCGGTTCTTCCTCCTTATGAGAAGAAACATGATACGGAATGGTATACGGGAACCGCAAATGCAATCTATCAGAATCTGGCATATATGGAGGCTTTCAATCCGGAATATGTGCTCATTCTGGGCGGCGATCATATTTACAAGATGGATTACCAGATGATGCTGGAATATCACAAGGCGAATAAAGCGGATGTTACGCTGGCATGTATGCCGGTTCCAATGGAAGAGGCAAAGCGCTTTGGTATCATCATTGCGGATGAGCGTGGAAAGGTCGAGGATTTTGAAGAAAAGCCTGCAAATCCGCGAAGTAATCTTGCATCCATGGGTATCTATATTTTTACATGGAAGGCATTGAAAGAAGCACTGCTTACCCTGAAGGATCAGCCGGGCTGTGATTTCGGCAAGCATGTTCTTCCGTACTGCAAGGATAAGGGCGAACGCCTCTTTGCCTATGAATTCAACGGCTACTGGAAGGATGTTGGTACACTTGGATCTTTCTGGGAAGCAAACATGGAGCTGATCGATATCATTCCGGAATTCAATCTGTATGAGGAATTCTGGAAATTCTATACCAAGAGCGATATCATTCGCCCGCAGTACATTGCTTCCGACGCTGTAGTGGATCGCTGCATTATGGGTGAAGGCTGTGAGATCTACGGAAAAGTGTATAATTCGATCATCGGTGCCGGTGTAACGATCGAAGCGGATACGGTTATACGGGATTCCATCATCATGCGTAATACACGGATCGGAAAGGGATGTACCATTGACCGGGCAATCATTGCCGAAGAGGTTGCTGTCGGTGCAGGTACGGTTATCGGAACCGGTGAGGAAGTGCCGAATACCCTGAAAGCGGATGTATACGGCTGGGGACTTGTAACCATCGGAGAAAAATCCGTGATTCCGGAAGGTGTACGAATCGGTAAGAATACCGTCATTGCGGGAGTCACAACGGCAGAAGATTATCCGGAGCAGATGCTTCCTTCCGGAGGAGCACTTCTGAGAGAGGACGGTGATCGGTTATGAAAGCACTTGGTATCATCCTGGCAGGCGGGAACAGCAACCGCATGCGGGAACTGTCAAACAAACGCTGCATCGCAGCAATGCCGATGGTAGGCAGTTATCGAAGCATTGATTTTGCATTGAGCAGCATGAGTAATTCACATATTCAGAAAGTTGCCGTGCTCACACAGTACAATGCCCGCAGTCTGAACGAACACCTGATGAGTTCCAAATGGTGGGATTTCGGAAGAAAGCAGGGCGGTCTGTTTGTATTTACACCGACCGTTACTGCTTCCAACAGCTGGTGGTACAGAGGAACGGCAGATGCCCTCTATCAGAACCTGACCTGGCTGAAGGAAAGTCATGAACCCTATGTGGTCATTGCGTCCGGGGACGGCATCTACAAACTGGATTTTAACAAAGTACTGGAGTACCATGTTTCCAAGCGTTCGGACATTACCGTTGTCTGTACGGAAGTCCGGGATGAGGATCCTAGCCGGTTCGGCGTTCTGAAAATGAATGATGACGGAAGGATCGAAGAGTTTGAGGAAAAACCTATGGTTTCCGATTCAAACTTGATTTCTACCGGAATATATGTTATAAGAAGAAGACAATTAATCGAACTTCTGGAGCGTTGCGCACAAGAAGAACGATACGACCTGGTAAAGGATATCTTTATCCGTTACAAGAATGTAAAACGGATTTATGGATATAAAATCAATACCTACTGGAGCAACATTGCAACGGTGGAATCTTATTTCAAGACGAATATGGATTTCCTGAAACCGGAGATCAGAGATTATTTCTTCAATCAGTATCCTGAAGTATATTCAAAAATCGATGATCTTCCACCTGCAAAATACAATCCTGGCAACATAGTAAAGAACAGTCTGATATCGAGCGGTTGTATCATTAATGGACAAGTTGAAAATTCCATTCTCTTCAAAGACGTGTACGTAGGCAACAATTGTGTGATTAAGAATTCCATCATCCTTAACAATGTGTATCTGGGGGACAATACTCATATTGAGAATTGTATCGTCGAGAGCCGTGATACCATAAGAGCCAATTCTTATTATTGCGGGGAAGGCAAAATAAAGATCGTAGTCGAAAAGAATGAGCGATATACGATCTAGATCCCTATCTGGCGCGGGAGAAGGAGGATTATGAATATCACTGATGTCAGAGTACGAAAAGTAACAAAAGAAGGAAAGATGAAGGCAGTCGTTTCCATCACCTTAGATAATGAATTTGCCGTTCACGACATTAAAGTTATCGAAGGCGAAAAGGGTTTGTTTATTGCAATGCCCAGCCGGAAAGCGACAGACGGAGAATACAGAGACATCGCTCATCCCATTAACTCAGAAACGCGTGACAGAATTCAGAATCTTATTCTGGAAAAATACGAAGAAGCAATGCAGGAAGAAACCAGCGAATAAGGATACAATGATCGTTGGATGCTTGCAGACTTTGAAAGACAGCCTTCGGACTTCGGTTCGGAGGCTTTTCTTTTTGGTGGAAATCATGTACAGTATCAAAGAACAGGAATAAATGGCAGGTGAAACGCCTTATGAGTATAGGTGTGTGCAGCACCTGTTGCGCAATACCTCGCAGGCACGTTTGCACTACCTTCGGCTGGCAGCGGCACTAAGTTCGCACGGCGCAGGCTTGTGCTGCATCTTACTAAGCGCAGCCTTCGCTTCGCTTGGCTTTGCTAAGTGCGATGCATACGTCGCACTAATCCTCGATGGTCACCAGGGGCTCCATCGAGGAAAGTGCTCATCGTAATCACTAAGGGCCGGCCGCCTCAGAGTACCTGCTTCGTGTATTTGCACAACAGGTGCTGCGGTTACAATTCAGGAGGCGATTCACTGTAAATTATACAAGAGAGGGAATTATGCAGTTACCGGCGGAATTTACGAATAGAATGAAAGAGATGCTGGGGGAGGAGTATCCGGCGTTTCTGGCAAGTTATGAGGAGGAACGGCTTCGGGGGCTTCGGGTGAATACCATGAAGCTGACACCGGAGGAGTTTGAACAGAAGGCTCCGTTTCCGATCAGACGGATCCCCTGGGTGAAGAATGGATTCTTCTACAGCAATGATATTTTTCCGGCAAGACATCCGTTTTATCAGGCGGGGGTGTATTATCTGCAGGAACCCAGTGCCATGACACCGGCATCGAGGCTTCCGGTCAATCCCGGTGATAGAGTTCTGGATCTGTGTGCGGCTCCGGGCGGCAAGGCTACGGAACTGGCTGCCAGGCTTGCAGGCAGCGGATTTCTGGTTGCCAATGATATCAGCAATTCCAGGGCGCGGGCGCTTCTGAGGAATCTGGAACTTTTCGGTGCATCCAATATTCTGGTTACGAATGAGACACCGGAGAAGCTGAATCGTGCATTTGCCTCCTGGTTTGACAAGATTCTGGTGGATGCCCCCTGCTCCGGTGAGGGAATGTTCCGAAAGGCACCGGAGGTAGCGGATACCTGGAGTCCGGAACGGGTGCAGTATTTTGCTGCGCAGCAGAGAACGATTCTGAAGCATGCCTATGAGATGCTGAAGCCCGGCGGCTGGATGATGTATTCCACCTGTACTTTCTCGGCAGATGAGGATGAAGGAGTGATCGCCTGGTTCCTGCGGGAACATCCGGATATGCAGCTGCAGGAAATGGAGCCCTATGAAGGCTTTTCCGAGGGACGCCCGGAGTGGGCAGACGGCAATGCGGAACTTCGGAAATGTGTCCGGATCTGGCCGCATAAGATGCCGGGAGAGGGACATTTCCTTGCCTTGCTGCGAAAGCTCCCGGAGCAGATGCCGGCAGAGGCTGCTGAACAGTGGGACGGTGATTCGGTGACTGCAGGAAATGGTGTGGATCTGTCTGCGGATAATGGAACGGATGGATTTGAGTGCAGCGGCAGCCGGGACAGAAATAAGAAAAAGAAGAAAAAGCAGAGCTGGGATGAGGTGCGTAAAGGAAAAGGCGGACGGAGAGATCGAAAAGAGAAGGGTGCAGGAAGCAAAGAGATGGAGGAAGCTGCGCTTCTGAATGAGGTGCTTCCCATGGAGTCGATCTCGCTGTTTGAGGAAGTCCGGAAAGGAACCAGATCGGTGGATCACCGTGCTGATAAAGCGTATCTGACCGGCAGCCTTCCGGAAGGGGTACGTGGTCTGACTTTCCTTCGAAACGGTCTGTTTCTTGGAGAATGGAAGACCAGGCGCTTTGAGCCGGCGCAGCCGACGGCAATGGCACTGACAAAGGAGAACTATCCGATTACATTTTCCATAAATGCGGATGATCTGCGGTGCGAGGCTTATCTGCGGGGCGAGAGTATTCGGCTGACAGAAGAAGAAATTTCTGCATGCAGGGACGATGCGGGCGGTAAAGAGCCGAAGGGATGGATCCTGGTCTGTGTTGACAGATTTCCTCTTGGCTGGGGAAAATATGCAGCGGGGCTGATCAAAAACAAATATCCGGTTTCCTGGCGGATCGGACAGCACTGAAAATACTAAAAATATTTTTATAAATAGTGTTGACTTTTGTAAAACAAAGTCATATAATCTCTTGTGTTGACCGATGAAGAACTTCGTCGGATCACAGGAATCGAGGTTTGGCTCAGTTTGGTAGAGCGCTACGTTCGGGACGTAGAGGCCGCTGGTTCGAATCCAGTAACCTCGACTTGAGACTTAAAGTCTCATACAATTTTATATTGAAATCGAGGTTTGGCTCAGTTTGGTAGAGCGCTACGTTCGGGACGTAGAGGCCGCTGGTTCGAATCCAGTAACCTCGACGATGAAGGCAGAGTACCGTATGGTACTCTGTTTTTTTGTGCGAGCAGCGATGAGAATGCCGTGCCTGCACGAGCATTCGAGGAGCACCGCGACAACTTGAGAAACTCGCAAAGCGTGTTTCTCAGAGTTATGCAATGCGCATATTCATGAGGCACAGAGTCAGGAGAGGAAGCAGACTCGAAGCGAAGAACGTCTGTGTTTACTTTGGGAGATGCTTGGCAGATCCCTGTATGCAGATTGCAGTTCACCGGGATTTCATACTTTTTTTGGCTGGTATGGGTTATACTGATGGGGATGATACAACGATATGTGAATCTCGCATAGAGATCATACGAGGGAGGCTGAAGTATGGCAGAACGGCGCAAGGCAGCAAATTTTATCACTTATGCAAGAGATAATCTGGAGCCCTTTTCCAGACGATATCCGTGTGAAGTGGACAGTATGATCTTTTCGGATCTGGCCTATCTGCATTTTCAGGAGCCGGAACTGCTGGAGGGTAATCCGGAAGGCGTGGCTTTACGGGATATTTTCCGGGCGGAGAATTTTCCGGCGATGCTGCATGAGGTATGGAGTACGGAAGAGAATATTGAACTCCTGGGGGCGCTGGCGGCAAGTCCGCGTTTTCGGGATATCCGCATATTCGGATACAGAGAAGAACTGAATCCGGAACGGGGAAAGCAGTTTGCTGCTGTGAGCTTTCGGCTGCAGCCTGGGCTGGTCTACGTGGCATACAGGGGAACCGACTGGACGATGACCGGATGGAAAGAGGACTTCAAACTGTCTCTGACAGCGCCCATACCGGCACAGAAGGAAGCGCTGGAGTATCTGAACCGGATCGCTGCAGAGGAAAAAGGTACGTTGATTCTGGGCGGTCATTCTAAAGGCGGAAATCTGGCTGTTTATGCCGCATCCAACTGCCCGGAAGAGATACAGGTACGGATCCATCGTGTGTATTCCCATGACGGACCGGGATTTTACGAGGAGGATCTGGCGAAGCCCGGATACAGCCGTATTCGGGAGCGGATACAAAAAAACGTTCCGCAGTTTTCAGTATTCGGCATGCTGTTTGAGCAGGAAGCGGAACCCAAGGTCATTGAAAGCAATGGCATGGGTGTCTGGCAGCACAATATGATGAGCTGGGAAGTAATCGGGACGGAGCTGAAAGAACGGAAGAAACCGGATGCGGCAGCGAAAAAAATGCTGGAGAGATTGAATGCATGGGTCTATCGGATCAGTCCGGAGGATAAAGCACTCTTTATCGATACGGTTTTTGATCTGCTCTATGCGACCGGCGTGGAAAGCGTAGACGATATTCGCAGGGGCAATGCGAAGACGCTTACTATGCTGTTTCGGAATTACCGGGACATGGACGAGGAGATGCGGTATTTTCTGAAGCATATACTGCTGCTTCTGATCAGCGGCGATCTGAAGGATTCTGAGCTTATAGAAGCAGATAAGGTGGATGCGGATGATAAAAGGGGCATTCCGGCAGGAGGCTGACAACGAAGGGTAAAAGAAAAAGGGATCGCTCGATGAGCGGTCCCTTTTGTGACGAATGCCGGTTCTGCCCGGACAGGTGTTTCATGCCGGCACCAGCTGTGTTTCGGATATTATTTCTGTTCTTTGTTTTCGTTGTTGATCGGAGCAACCAGCGGTCTGGATTTCTCGATGCGGTTGATGGCTTTTTCGCCTTCGTCAGCCAGTGTACGGAATTCTTCGATCGTGGAGCGCATTTGCGGAAGTGCAGCCTGTTTGTAGCGGCTGATGTCATCCAGTGCCTCTAAGGTTTCGGCAAAGGCTTTCTTCAGTGTCTCTACATCGATGTTGGATTCCACGGCCTGCTTCTGAATGGCGATTCCCTGATTCTTCAGCATGGAAGAGGTGGAGGCAATCATATTGTTGGTTGTCTGGTTCAGAACCTGTACCTTTTCAAGAACGACCTTCTGATTATAGAGAGCACCGGCAACGGTAACGGCAACGGTCAGTGCGGATACGGTTACGGTCTGTGCGCGTCTGACAGAACGGATCAGCTCCAGGTTGTTTTTGCGGATGATCTCCATGGCAATGATACCGTTCTGGTTTACGGCCAGCATCTGGTTGAAATCAATGAGCCGCTGACGCAGCGGGAAGAGGATGTCCTCTTCAACGAAGCGGATACGGTCCGGATCGGCATTCTCGGTGCGAAGTTTGGTGATCTGAGAAGTCAGGTAATCGTCCAGCTCCTGGCCAAGGGCGATCTTCTGATTCAGCTGGCGAGTCAGATCACGCATGGAAGCCTGCTCAATCTCCAGTGTGGTGTTGTCGTCGGTCAGTACCCGTGCACCGGTTTCCAGAGAGGAGATGATCTGTGCGATCGCAGCATCTGCCGTCTGGTATTTGTTGAAGTAGGAACGTACCGGATTGAAAAGCTTGGATAAGGGACCGGATTTCATGAAATCGACAGCGGAGGGATCCAGATCCTTCATCTGTGCACTCAGATCCTCCAGACCTTTGGCAACAGCACCGCTTTCGCCGCCGGCTCTGGAAAGCTCGTTCAGACGGGTCTTCATAATTTCGTTTTTCTTGGCAGACTGTTTGACTACATCGGTACCGAATTCTTCGATGGCGGAAGTGAAACTCTTTACTTCTTCGAAGTTGGTAAGATCGGCATTGACGATCTCGCTTCCTTTAACGGCGGAAGTATCGGAGATGATCAGTTTTACCTCCGGTTCAACAGCGGTTTCCGCTTCAACTGCCTGTTTGATCTCTTCTTTGCTCGGAAGATCTAATGAAAATGCCATGGTGGTTTTCCTCCTGTATCCTCACTGCAGAATTCTGCAGGGTATTTTCGGAATGCTAGGTTCCGGATTAAAGTGCCTGTTTGTAATAGTCTAATTGTTTGGTTAATGTCTCGATCTGTTCCTGGATACCGCTTTCCGAATAGTTGGCATCCGCAAGTTCCAGAAGCAGCTGATCGATGGCATACATGGTCTGTTCGTTCTCACGGAGAGAATCTTTCATTTCTTTCAGGTTATCCTGATAAAGGGCCAGCCGTGCTTCCTGGATGTCATCCGGAATAGAGTCGTATTTGTACATGGAAGTGATCAGGTGCTGGTATTCCTTGTCATTGAAAGCAACCATACGGTTTGCAATCTTCTGGTAGACCCGGAACATCGCATCGGTTGCATCTGCCTGCAGGGTCATATATTTGGTATAGGTCATGGTTCCTGTACCGAAACGGCGTGCAACCAGTTCCGTATATTTTCGCTCCTGTTCCTCGTGTCTTCTGCTCTGCTGCAGTGCGGTGTGAACGATGGAGCCCAGCCCCGGGCTGGTACGATACGGGTAGAAAAGTTTTTCTACTGCTGTACGGGGGCTTCCGGAAAAAGAAGCACCGGTAAAGGGCGGCTCACTGAATCCTCTCCCCTGCGCGGATGCAGTGGATTGCGCCGGATGCGGTGTCCCGGATGCCGGATTCGGAATCTCGCGATAGGTCGTATCGATCGGATCCTGCTTATTGCTGCCAAGGTTCTGGCCTTTTTTCTTATTGTCCTGTTTGGTCAGATAAATGATCAGAGCAACCAGACCGCCGGTCAAAAGGATTCCTGCCGTAGCAAGACCGCGGATGAACCGAAAGAAAAAGCCGAGATTGCTGCCTGTGCCGCTGGTCACGACAAGCAGGCCGATCAATAAAGCTGCAACCAATAGTCCGCGTTTGTTTTTTCTCATGTATTTACCTCCGAGATATTCTCTGACGTGATACTTATTTTACCATAGGGGCATATAAAAGGGGGCTTTTTTACAAAAATTTCTCTTTTTATAAGAAGATTTTTATAGTACGATAGTCCTGCGGCTTTTGCAGCCGTGTGCAGTGTGTGATTCGGAAGCCGGGAGCTGAGGGAATTCCGGAAGGCCGCGTATCTTCGGATAGAGAGGAGCGGAAGGCCGCGTATCTTCGGATAGAGAAGATCGGAAGGCCGTATTCTCCGGATAGAGAGGATCGACAGGCCGTTCCGGCTGATACGGTGCACAAACAGGATGCGGATCCGGAAGGGGATTCTGCAGATAGTAACAGGCAGGAATCCGTATGTTGAGTACGGGTTTTATGAGGAATGGAGAACAGTATGGCAAAAATACCGTCACGGGGAAGCGTGGTTTTTGATTCGAAAATGTTGGCTGCGAGAAAAAGTACAGTCGAAGATATAAAGAAGAAAAATGAATGCCGCATGATCTATTCGGAGGCAGAGGAGGCGTCTCCGGAACATCCGATCATGATTCTGGATAATCCGGAAAAAGAGATGAAACATCACCAGAACGGTTCCTTTGTCAGTCCGGAGAGGAGAAACAGCTTTCAGTATAAGATCGATGATATGCTCCGGTTCGGTGATGTGCTGGCGATCGACCGCCGTTTTTCATCTTTGCTGAAGTGGCTGGGAGAGAACCAGCTCTATGTGCGGCTGTCCGGAAAAAATACCGATGAAGGATTTGCTGTCTATAAGATCCGTGCGATCTATCGTGACGGCAATATCCAGACGGGCAACGATGCTTTTCTGCAGATGGTGATCGGACGGCTGCTTCTGAGCAGGCCGGAAGAGGAGAAGAGCGCAGCAGATGCAGATGAGGATGAGGAAGAGCAGGATGATCTGATCCTTTCCGATATGTCAAGTATCATGGATTTCCTCAGCTGTGCAGCGGAGACGCTGCCGGCCAATATCCGCCGGTGGGCACAGCGGAACATTCTGATGTGCAAAACAACGGCGATCAGTCCGGAGGAGAGAAGACATGCACAGCGTGCCCTTTCCATGATGCTGCAGATCCAGTGGAGAGGCTCGTATTTTGCATCGATCGATGCAGAGGAGGCCAGACGGATCCTGGACGAAGAGCTTTACGGTATGGATCAGGTAAAACAGAGAATCATTGAGACGATCATTCAGATTAATCGTACCCATACACTTCCGGCCTACGGTCTGCTGCTGGCAGGACCGGCAGGTGTCGGAAAATCGCAGCTGTCCTATGCGGTGGCGCGTATTCTGAAGCTTCCCTGGACGGCTCTGGATATGAGCGCGATCAAGGATGCAGAGGCATTGACAGGCAGTCCACGTGTTTATGCCAATGCTAAACCGGGACTGATCATGGAGGCCTTCTCGCAGGCGGGATCCTCCAATCAGGTATTTATTATCAACGAGCTGGATAAGGCCGATGCGGTAGGCAGCAACGGCAACCCGGCCGATGCACTTCTGACACTGCTGGATAATCTGGGATACACGGACAACTACATGGAATGCATGATTCCCACCGGAGGTGTATATCCGATTGCTACGGCAAATGACAAATCCAGGATCAGTGCGCCGCTGATGAGCCGCTTTGCGGTCATCGATATTCCGGATTATACGCCGGAGGAAAAACAGGTCATTTTCACCCGCTTTGCACTTCCCAAGATCCTGAAGAGAATGGGCATGCAGCCGGAGGAGTGTGTTGTCACCGATGAGGCGGCAGCTGCCGTTGTTCGTATTTTTGCCTCCCAGCCGGGCTGCCGTGATCTGGAACAGGCAGCAGAGCATCTGGCGGCAAATGCGTTGTATCAGATTGAAACAAAGAAAGTAAAAGGAGTGGTATTCGATGCGGAGACTGTCGAGAAACTGCTCCGCGGAGAAAGTGTGTAATTTGTGAAAGAAAGAAAACTTACCGGTCATGTGGTTAAGCAGGCTTTTATTCGATCACTGCCGGTAATGGCTGGTTATCTTGTGCTGGGGATCGGATTCGGAATCGTTCTGCATGATGCCGGTTACGGAGTATTATGGGCGCTGGCTATGAGCGGACTGATCTATGCCGGCTCTATGCAGTATGTAGGCGTGTCACTGCTGACCGGAGGCGCGTCGATCCTGATGACGGCGGTAATGACCCTTCTGGTGAATGCGCGGCATCTGTTCTACAGTGTTGCCATGATCGAAAACTATGCGGATGCAGGCAGCAGGAAGCCGTACATGATCTTCGGTCTGACCGATGAGACCTATTCGCTTCTGTGCAATGGAGATCATCCGGAAGGAACAGACGGACCGACCTTCTATTTTCTGGTTACCCTGATGGACCAGTGTTACTGGGTTCTGGGTTCGGTGATCGGTGCCCTTCTGGGTAGTGTGATCACTTTCAATACGGCAGGAATCGATTTTTCCATGACCGCATTGTTTGTAACGACGTTCACAGAGCAGTGGCTGACAACAAAGCGGCATGCGCCGGCTGTGATCGGTATTGCTGTTACGGCCGTCTGCAGAGTAGTGTTTGGAAGGACATATTTCCTGATTCCTGCAATGGTCGGAATTACCGCGATCCTTCTGCTGTTCCGGAAAGGTCTTGATTCGGAAGGAGGGGAGGAATGATGGCAGGAAGTACGTATGGAGCCATCCTGGTTCTGGTGATGGCACTGGTGACAGCGGCGATTCGGGCCCTTCCCTTTCTGGTCTTCCGTTCAAAGGAAAATATGCCGAAGGTCATGCATTATCTGAGTCAGGTGCTTCCGACAGCCGTGATCGGCATGCTGGTCGTTTATTGCCTGAAGGATATTCAGCCCTTCAGCGGCAGTCATGCCGTTCCGGAACTTCTCGGCTGCGCAGCGGTCATTCTGCTGCATGTATGGAAGCGAAATGTATTGATCAGTATTCTGGGCGGAACCGTGTGTTACATGCTGCTGATCCAGTTTATTTTATAACCGAGGCGTTTAAGAGGGAAGCTGAAAGCGGTTTCTGCTGCCGGACACTGTGAGCTGTGCTTTTTTTCGGTCGGAGAACCGGCTGTGTGAGAAAAACAAAGTAAAAACGAAATTTTTTAATTTGTATATAAAAAAGCGACAAATGTATGCAAAAGCAGTACATTTGTCGCTTTTTCTGTTCATGGTCTATTGACAGTAAACAATAAGAATGGTATGCTTTAACACGTTTAAGTGTTACACTTTAAAGCGTCTAAGTGTTACACTTCAACGCACGAAAAAAATTATAAATTATGTGGGGTAAGAGTATGGTTATCAAAGTACTTCTCCTGGTGGTTTTCTTTGCCGTCATGATCGGCATCGGATTTTACTGCCGGCAGCATGCAACTGATGTAAATGGATTTGTTCTCGGCGGAAGAAGCGTCGGACCGTGGCTCAGCGCTTTTGCATACGGAACATCCTATTTTTCTGCAGTAATCTTTGTCGGATATGCCGGACAGTTCGGATGGAAATACGGTATTGCATCCACATGGATCGGTATCGGAAACTGTGTGATCGGATCTCTTCTGGCATGGGCGATTCTCGGTCGTCGTACCAGAATTATGACCCAGCACATTGATTCCGCAACCATGCCGGATTTCTTCGGCAAGCGTTTCAATAACAACAGTCTTCGCATCGCGGCATCCATTATTACGTTTATATTCATGATTCCGTATACCGCTTCTCTGTACAACGGTCTTTCCCGTCTGTTCGGAATGGCATTCAATATCGATTACACCATTTGTGTTATCGCCATGGCGGTTCTTACCGGTATCTATGTTATTGCCGGCGGTTATATGGCAACTGCAATCAATGACTTTATTCAGGGTATTATCATGCTCTTCGGTATTGTTGCGGTTATCCTGTCTGTACTGAACAGCCAGGGCGGTTTCCTGGCAGCGCTGGATGGAATGGGACGCGTTGTTGATGAGTCTGTATCTACAACACCGGGTGTATTTGCATCCTTCTTCGGACCGGATCCGTTGAACCTTCTGGGTGTTGTTATCCTGACCTCTCTCGGTACATGGGGACTTCCGCAGATGGTACAGAAGTTCTATGCGATCAAGAGTGAGAAATCCATTGCAAAGGGAACGGTCGTTTCTACATTCTTTGCACTGATCGTTGCCGGCGGATGCTATTTCCTCGGCGGTTTCGGACGTCTGTTCCAGGATCAGATCGATGTTGCTGCAAATGGATTTGACTCCATTATTCCGACCATGCTGTCCACACTTCCGGACATCCTGATCGCAGTAGTGGTAATTCTGGTGCTTTCCGCATCCATGTCTACCCTGTCTTCTCTGGTTCTGACATCCAGTTCCACACTGACCATCGACCTGATCAAAAACTGCTTTGACAAGAAGATGGGAGAGAAGAAACAGGTTCTGGTTATGCGTCTGTTTATCGTTGTGTTCATTGCAATCTCCGTAGTGATCGCATTGATTCAGTACAAGTCCAACGTTACCTTCATCGCACAGCTGATGGGTATCTCCTGGGGTGCAATGGCTGGTGCTTTCCTGGCTCCGTTCCTGTACGCACTGTACTGGAAGAAGACCAGTGCGGCTGCCTGCTGGGTAAGCTTTATCTTCTCTTCTGTATTCATGGTTTACAACATGATCGCAAGAGCATCTCTTCCGGCTCTGCTGCAGTCTCCGATCAATGCAGGTGCCTTCTGTATGCTGCTTGGTCTGGTTACCGTTCCGATCATTTCTCTGGTAACACCGAAGCCGGATCGTGCAATGGTAGACGATGCCTTCTCCGGTTATGACAAGAAGGTACTGGTTCGTCAGAGTGAAGCACTCAGTGACGGGGATGATGAATAAAGCCGCAGAGTACTCTTTTGGAACAAGGGTAAACGCAAAAGAATAGAATATGTTATAATTCAGGATGCCGTGAAAGCGGCATCCTTTTTATATGTTAAGATGTGAATGTTCTGCAGCTTTGTGCGAATGGATGCAGAATTCATTTCATTCCGAAGCATTGGGGGGTACATGGAGTTAAGTAAGGAGTGCATATGCCTGTACTATATGAAAAAAGAGAAAAACGCGGACAGTCCTGTCTGGCGGTGACGGGCTTTGCGGGTAGGGTACACAGTCTGCAGATTTCGTCGGAAGCAGTCTGGACGGAGGCGGACGGCAAAAACGTTGTGCTTCCGGTCCGGGCGGTCGGACGTCATGCATTTGATGAAAATGGGGATATCCGGGAGGTGATCCTGCCGTCTTCCGTGACGGAGATCGGCCCCTTTGCTTTTTACCGGTGCCGGAATCTGGAACGGATCACCATGACAGATTCGGTGATCGATTATTATGACGGAGGCATTCGGGAAAACCGGAAGCTGCAGGAGATCTGCATCCGGTTTGAGCAGGGATATTTCCGGGTTCTGAAGGATATTCTGGGGGACAATACGGAAGTGCTGCATTTCCGTCTGCAGCTTCCGGAGGGAGAGGCACGGCTGACCTTTCCGTCCTATCACAATGAGGATCGGGAGGATACCTATGCAAGAGCGATCCATCCGAAGATCGTCGGTGCCGGCTATGCCTATCGGGAAAATGTTTCCCGCAGCGGGATCGATTTTGAAGGATATGACCGCTCCTTTACCAGGGCGGAAACAGAGCAGCAGGAAGTGACGGCACGGATCGCTCTGGACCGGATCGGCTGTCCGTTCCGGCTGGAGGATGCTGCGAGAAAACAATACATACAGTATCTGCAGGAGCATGCGGTAGAGATCCTTGCTGCATACATTGCTGCGGAAGATAAAGAGAGTCTGGAAGTGCTGCTGAAGCAGACAGATATTGATTCCGGAGATATGGATCAGGCGGTGCGTTTGGCATCGGCAGGCGGGCATACGGAGATCTGCGCCATGCTGATGGCCTATGGCAGAGACATAAAAGATGCAGCGGAACCGGAGACATTCTCTATGGAGGATCTGTAATGGGAAATCGAGTTGAACTGGAACAGATGGGAAAGAAGATCCTTGAGGTGATCCGGAACGAGCTGTTTCTGTCCATGCATTTCATGGGACCGGCTTTGAACAGCCTGGATCTGCAGATGGATCTGTGGACCAAGACCATCGGAACAGATGCGGTATCCGTTCGTTTTAATCCAAATTATCTGTATGCGGTCTATCTGGAACATCCCTACCGGCTGGATCGGGCCTATATGCATATGCTGATGCACTGCCTGTTCCGGCATATGTTTTCCTCGGATCTGTATGGAGAAAGGGATCTCTGGGATCTGTGCTGTGACATTGCGGCGGAAGCCGTGGTGGACAGTATGGACGTTCCCGTATTGAACGTTGTCCTGACGGATTACCGGGAGGCGGTATATGAAGATCTGAACAGGGAGGTCGGGGTTCTGACGGCCGAGCGGTTGTACCGGTATTTTACTTCCCGTCACAGAGATTATGACGAGGAGGCACGCATGGCCTTCGAGTTTGCCTGTGACGATCACAGCTTCTGGGATCGCATGGAGAAGGTGCCCCGGGAGGATAATGAAAAACAGGAGAAGCCGCCGGCCGGTATGCCTCCGCAGGCACAGGATACAGAGGAAGAACCGGAGGAAAAACAGCAGGAGAGCGGTGAAATTCCTCCTCTGACCGTTCGTCTGCATCAGGTGAAGGAAAAACAGGAGGAATGGGAGAAAAATGCCCGGAAGATCCAGATCGAGCTGGAGACCAGGGGAAGCAAAAAAGGAAGCCGGGAAGGGGAACTGCATCGGGTGCTTGCACTGGAAAACAGGAAACGGACCGATTTCCGGGAGTATCTGCAGAAGTTTTCCGTCGTCCGTGAAGAACCGGGCATCGATATGGATGCCTTTGATTATGGCTATTACAATTACGGCATGCAGATGTACGGCAACATGCCTCTTTTTGAAGAACTGGAATATCGGGAAGCCAAAAAAGTCGAGGAACTGGTGATCGCTGTAGATACCTCCATGTCCTGTCAGGACAGTCTGGTGCAGAAATTTCTGAATGATACGGCAGTGATTCTGTCTGATGCGGAGAGCTTTTTTCAGCGGGTGCAGATCCATATCATTGAGTGCGATGAGAAGGTACAGAAAGTGGTTTTTCTGGAATCGCCGAAGGATATGGAAAAGTACGCCAAGGCTTTTCATGTACACGGAGGAGGCGGAACGGATTTCCGTCCGGTATTCCGCTATATAACAGAAAAACAGAGGCAGGGAGAGATGACCGGACTGCGGGGACTGCTGTATTTTACAGACGGATTCGGAACCTATCCGGAGGAACCGACACCCTATGAGACTGCATTTGTTTTTCACCGGGAAGAGGAGATGGATGATGCGGAGGTTCCGGGATGGGCGATGAAATTGTTCGTGAAAGCAGAACCGGATCATGCGCCGGAAACTTTCCGAGGTGCTGAACAATGATGATGAATCTGCAGTTTCTGAATTTTGGAAAACAGGAAGGATAACTGTAATGAATATACGAGAAGCAAAAAACGAGATCAAGGATACGATCGAAGCGTATCTTCTGAAGGATGAGACCGGATCCTATGTGATCCCGGTGGAAAAACAGCGGCCGATCCTGCTGATGGGCCCGCCCGGAATCGGAAAGACTGCCATTATGGAACAGGTATCCAGAGAATGCGGCATTAATCTGGTGGCCTATACGATCACACATCATACCCGGCAGAGCGCGATCGGTCTTCCGTTTATTCGTGAAAGAGAGTACGGCGGCAGAAACTACTCGGTAACCGAATATACCATGAGTGAGATCGTTGCGTCGATCTACGAGCAGATCGAAAAAAGCGGCATTCAGGAAGGCATTCTGTTTCTGGATGAGATCAACTGTGTTTCGGAAACACTGGCACCGACGATGCTGCAGTTCCTGCAGTACAAAAGTTTCGGTACCCACCGGATCCCGGATGGTTTTGTGATCGTAACGGCAGGCAATCCGCCGGAATACAACAAATCGGTACGGGATATGGATGTGGTTACGCTGGACCGTGTGAAGAAGATCGATATCGATGCGGATTTTGAGGCATGGAAGGAATATGCATACAAAACCGGAGTGCATGGATCGATTCTTGCCTATCTGGAGATACGGAGAGAAAATTTCTATCATATCCGCACAGAGGTATCGGGCAGACGTTTTGTGACGGCCCGGGGATGGGAGGATCTGTCCCGGCTGATCCAGGTTTATGAAAAACTGGGAAAACCGGTTACCGCCAATACAACGGTCCAGTATCTGCAGGATCCGGAGATCGCCGAGGATTTTGCTGTATATTATGAGCTGTATCGAAAATACAGGGATGTGTATCGAATTCCGGAGATTCTGTCCGGCTGGATTCCGGAAGAGAAGGAAACCATGCAGCGGGCTCCCTTTGATGAGAAGCTCAGCCTGATCGGCCTGTTGATCGACAGTCTTGGCAATCGTTTTCGTTCTTACGCAGAGGACCTGGAACTGCAGCGTGCGCTTTTCGGTATCCTGAAGGAGATAAAGACAGGAATCAAGGATCCGGAGATGTCAGTGTCCGGTGTATTGAAACAGAAGAGAATGCAGCTGCAGCATGAACTGGACCGGCAGACAGAAGCCGCACTTCTGGATAAGGAACAGATCCGAATCCGGAAAAAACTGCTGCTCCTGCTTTCCGAGGCGGAAAAAGAAGAGTACACATTTGCAGAAATCAAAGCGTGGTTCGGAAAAAGAGAAGCGGAAAGAAAACAGGCGATCGAAGATACCGGAAACGAGCTGACAAATGCGTTTACATTTCTGGAGCAGGTGTTCGGTGAAGGTCAGGAGATGGTTATTTTCCTTACCGAGCTTACAGCAGGGTATTACAGTCTGAAATATGTCCGTGAATGCGGAAACGATACATATTACAAGTTCAATCGTCTGCTGCTGATGAAGGACCGCCGTACGGAGCTTCGGGAGGATCTGCTGACCATGATGGAAGTATGAGCAAATACCTGTGCGGTATAGTATCTGCGGCAGGAACAGCCGCGTATCTTTCTGTAAAGGTATGGAAAAGGCACTTGCCATTTCAAAAGGACGGCTGTATAATGTTTGCAAATCGTTGACGAGGAAAGTAGCTGAGAAGCGCGTGACAGAGAGAAATACCGAATTTCGCAGAAGCGGAAGGGTGCTGGAAGTATTTTCAGGCGGACTTATGTGAAGACCACCTCCGAGAGACCCCAATCCGGTCCGGTGATTCCGTTATCATCTTTTAATGAGTGGCCGCAGCATAACTTTTGCTGCAGCAATAAGGGTGGAACCGCGTATCTTACGTCCCTTACATTACCGAAAAATTTAGGTGATGTAGGGGACTTTTTTGCGACCCAAATTTGCGCAGGGAGCAAAAAAGTCCGCAATATATCCTCACAGAATTCACCGTACGGACCAACAGAAAGGACAGAGACAAGTATGGAAAGAGAAGAATTTTTACAGGTTTATCGTCATTCCATGGCACACATTCTTGCAAAAGCCGTTGTAGAGATGTTCGGCAAAGAGAATGTACAGTATGCCATCGGACCGCAGATCGACAACGGTATGTACTATGATTTCGTTCTGCCGCGTGCACTGACTGCCGATGATTTCAAGGCACTTGAGGACAAGATGCGTGAGATCATCAAGAGAAGAGAGGCATGGACCCGCAAGGAAGTAAGCAAAGAGGAGGCACTGGTTCTTTTTGCTGAGCAGAAGTTCAAAAAAGAGCTGATCGAGGAGCTTCCGGAAGATGAGACTATTACCATCTATCTGACAGGTGAGGACTTCACCGATCTTTGCCGCGGACCGCATGTGGACAATTCTCAGGAGCTGATGAATGTTGCCTATGAGATCCGTTCCGTATCCGGTGCTTACTGGAGAGGCGATGAGAAGAGAGACCAGCTGCAGCGTATTTATGTAAGCGTATTCCCGGATAAACAGCAGCTGAAAGAGTATAAGAAATTCCTGCAGGAGGCAGCTGAGCGTGACCACAAGAAACTGGGACCGCAGCAGGAGCTGTTCATGTTTGATGAGTCTGCACCGGGTATGCCGTACTGGCTGCCGAGAGGCTGGAAGCTGTTCAATGCACTTCTGAGCTTCTGGAGAGATATCCATGAGGAGCACGGCTATACCGAGATCTCCGGACCGGTCATCAGCAACTCCAAGCTGTGGAGAACCTCCGGACACTGGGGACACTACAAAGAGAATATGTTCGTTATCCCGGGTGTAAAAGAGGATGAGAGCGATTACTACGCTGTAAAACCGATGAACTGCCCGAACGCTATTCTTGTTTACAAAAACAAACTGCGTTCCTACAGAGATCTTCCGATGCGTATCAACCAGGTGGACGTTATCCACAGAAAAGAGAAATCCGGCGAGCTGAACGGTCTGTTCCGTGTACAGCAGTTCCGTCAGGACGATGCACATATTCTGGTTGCCGAGAATCAGATCGGTGAGGAGATCCGTGATATCATGGAGATCGCTACACAGATCTACGGTACTTTCGGTCTGACCTATATGGCAGAGCTGTCCACCAGACCGGATGATTTCATGGGCGATATCGAGGTTTGGAACAAGGCCGAGAGCGAGCTGAAAGAGATTCTGGATGATGTTTACGGCGAGGGCAACTATGAGGTCAACGAAGGTGACGGTGCGTTCTACGGACCGAAGATCGACCTGAAGATGAAGGATGCTTTGGGAAGAGAATGGCAGATGGGTACCATCCAGCTTGACTTCCAGCTTCCGCTGAATTTCGATCTGAAATACGCAGCAAATGACAGCACTGTAAAACAGCCGGTAATGATCCATCGTGCGATCTTCGGATCCTTCGAGCGTTATATCGGTATCCTGATCGAAAACTATAAGGGTGCATTCCCGTTCTGGCTGAGCCCGTATCAGGTTGCAGTCGTTCCGATCCGTACCGAGCACAATGCATATGCGAAGAAGGTCGTTGCTGCACTGAAGGGTGCAGGTGTTCGTGTGGAAGTAGATTACGAAGACAAGAACATGAACGAGAAGATCAAACATTACAAGACCTTCAAGGATCCGTATATCATCGTTGTCGGAGACAAGGAAGCTGCAGACAATACCGTATCCATCACGGTACGCGGTCAGAAACAGCAGCTGCACAACGTTCCGCTGGAGAAGCTGGTAGAGATGTGTACTGCTATGAATACCGAGCACTCCAAAGAGCTGATCAACACAGCTGAATAAGTAAAAATCCGGCTCGGGTCCTGCGGCCCGAGCTGTTTTGCTCAGTTAAACTGCGGATCCCGTCACAGCTCCCTGCCTTTGGGCGGAGGCTGTTTGTGATCGGCGGTTCAAAGGAGAGAAGAAAGACATGGAATTAGTAAATAAGAAGATAGAAAGAAACGATCCCTGCTGGTGCGGAAGCGGAAGAAAGTACAAACAGTGTCATATGAACTTTGATGCGAAGATCACACAGTTTGAACGCAAGGGCTTCCTTGTTCCCAAGCGTGCGCAGATCAAAACACCGGAGCAGATCGCAGGTATAAAAGAAAGTGCCAAGATCAATATCGAGGTTCTGGATACGGTTGCGGACAGGATCTGCATCGGTATGAGCACAGAGGAGATCAATACGATCGTGCATGAGGTAACCACTTCGCACGGAGCGATTCCGGCTCCGCTGAATTATGAAGGATTTCCGAAAAGCGTATGCACGTCCATCAATGAAGAAGTATGTCACGGAATTCCGGACAGCAAACGGATCCTGAAGGACGGCGATATCATCAATGTGGATGTTTCTACGATCTACAACGGCTATTTTTCGGATTCCTCCCGTATGTTCTGTCTCGGCAATGTTTCCGAGGAAAAACAGAAGCTGGTACGGGTAACCAAAGAGTGCGTGGAGATCGGTATTGAGGCAGTTAAGCCGTGGACAACACTGGGAGATATGGGACATAAGGTGCATCAGCATGCACTGGAGAACGGATATACGATCGTTCGTGAGATCGGCGGACACGGAATCGGCCTGGAATTCCATGAAGATCCGTGGGTAAGCTATGTCAGCCTTCCGGGTACGGAAATGCTGATGGTACCGGGCATGTGCTTCACGATCGAGCCGATGGTAAATATGGGAACCGACAGAATTTACCAGGATAAGGACAACGGCTGGACGATCTATACCGATGACGGTAAGCCCTCTGCACAGTGGGAAGTTCAGATCGTCGTAACCGAAGACGGATGTGAGGTATTGGCGTACTAATGGAATCAGCAGCACAGAATAAAAAAACACCGAAAACCACACCGGGCTGGTTTGTATACGGCCTTCGCAACGGCATTCCGATCTGCATGGGATATTTTGCCGTATCCTTTGCACTGGGTATTGCAGCGCGCAATATCGGAATGAATGCCCTGCAGTCCGGCATCATGTCGGCGGCAATGGTAGCTTCTGCAGGTGAATTTGCCGCACTTACACTGATCGCATCCAATGCTGGTGTGATCGAGATGATCACCACCGCGCTGATCGTTAATCTTCGATACTTTCTGATGAGCTGTTCGCTGACGCAGAAGCTGAAACCGGGCAGCAATCCGCTGCACCGCATGTTTCTGGCACAGTTTGTCACCGATGAGATCTTCGGTCTGTCAGTAACCGTGGAGGGATATCTGAACCCGTTCTATACCTATGGAATCGGAATCATATCCGTATTCGGCTGGTGTACGGGAACCGTGCTCGGCGTACTGATGGGCAATATTCTTCCGGGATGGGCAACCGATGCCTTAAGCGTAGCCATGTACGGTATGTTTCTTGCGATCATCATTCCGCCGTCAAAGAAAAATCACTTTATCGGAATTCTGGTAGCCATATCCATGGCAGCAAGCTGGATCTTTACAGAAGCACCGGTGATCCGGGAGATCTCCTCCGGCTTCCGCATTATCATTCTGACAGTGGTTATTGCGGGAATTGCAGCAGTCATTCGGCCGATCCCGGATGAGAATGAAGAGGCTGATACAGAACAGGGGGATGCATAATGCCGAAACATATATATTTTTCACTGCTGGTCATTTCACTGACGATCTATGCGATCCGTGTCATGCCGTTTTTGTTCATCCGTAAGCCGATCAAAAACCGCTGGTTCAAGTCCTTCCTGTATTATGTTCCGTATGTAACGTTGGCAGTAATGACTTTCCCTGCGATCCTTACAGCTTCGCAGACACCGTATGCCGGTGCTGTTGCATTGGCTGCAGGCATTGCAGCTGCATTTCTTTCGGAAGATCTGTTTATCACGGCCATTACCTGCTGTGCAGCGGTATTTCTGACAGGGTTGTTCTAAATATTAATAATTGCCTGCAGTATTGTTTGGGATTCGGATGGGCAGATGCCAGCTAAAACTGCCTCGAGTTTCGCGCCTGGTCTCGTTGAGCTCGATCTGAACCCGATGGGATCTCCGCATATGCAGGCAGGAGAGAAAAATAGAAACGCGCGTATGCGTACCGTTCCTCTTAGTGTTCGGCAATGGAAAGCTGCTTCGCAGCTGCCGGACCTGTATGCGAATCTTCTTTCATGATTCGCCTTTTGCAGAACGGTATCGTAATACGCGCGTTTTTTGGGGTTTATTCTTCATCCGCCAGAAGCTCATCCAGCGTGAGTCCGTAGGAGGGGAGGAAATCGCGGACAAAATCCGCAACTTCCGGCATTTCCGCAGCTGCCGCATCCACACTTTTCCGGGTGGTGATGCCGGCGGTACGGAACTCACGGTTTCCGGAGTCTGCCTCTTCCATACATTTGATCAGGGCGGACAGTTTATCTGCAGCCTTAACAAGCTTTCGCAGATATTGTTCGTTCTCATCCGCCTGTTCATTATAGAAAATACTGGTATAGATGTCCCGCAGGTCATCCGGAAGCCCCTGCAGAAGACGGTTTTCCGCGGTATGCTCCACTTCCTTGTAGGCATGCTTGATCTTCCTGTTGAAATATTTGACGGGAGTAGGCATGTCTCCGGTGATGATCTCGGAGGCATCGTGATACATGCCGATCAATGCGGCTCTGTCGGCATCCAGATTTTTATGATAGCGGACGTTTCCGATAGTACAGAGAACATGTGCGATCATTGCGACCTCCAGGGAGTGTTCGCTGAGATTTTCCGGTCGGGAGTTGCGCATCAGCGCCCAGCGTTCGATGTATTTCATTCTTGAAACAGTTGCAAAAAAACTGAAGGACATATTGTTTTCTCCTTATAGGTATGTGTAATGGGAGAGATGAAGATATTCGGATGGGTAGATGTCAGCTAAAGCTGACCCGAATCCCGCGCCAAGTCTCGCAGAGCTCGACTTGAAAGATATTTACAAGAATCTCCGAAATGCTTTTTAAGAAATACAAGCAATCGTAAAGATTATACCAGAACGGATATGCTATAATAAAGTGAATTTACAATTGCCTGAAAGGATATACAGCTGGAGAGCTGTCTGCTGGGATGACCGTGGATTGGATCAAGGCGGACAGGCATTATTATACAGGAGGAATTCTATGAAACTATGGAAACACTGGAAGGATGGAAACTGGCTGGATATGGCTATTGCTCTGTCCCTGGCGGTGCTTGTTTATCTTGCCGGTTCGCATATTTATCTGGTGGGAGCGGTATGCAGCAAGATCTGGCAATGGATCTATCCGGTCGTGCTTGGAATCATTATTGCCTATGTGATCGATCCGCTTGTCAAGTGCTTTGAGAAACTGCTTCGCAGGCGAATGAAGAGGGAACAGAGAATCAGAGGAGCTTCGGTTATTCTGGCGATCCTTACGATCATGCTCGGAATTACGCTGATACTGGTTTCCCTGATTCCTGCTATTGTCAGCAGTGTAACAATGCTGATCAATAATATCGGCAGCTACGCATCGAACCTGAAGGGTTGGATGGGAACGCTGGAAGAAATGGGAGCGGAGTCTGCACTTCCGATTTCGGACATTGTCAGCAAAGGTGAGGATATGGTCGATACACTGCTGCGGATCGTTCCAAGCAGCATGCCGGATATTGCAAAGACGACCATCAGCATGGGAAAAAATCTGATGACATGGATCCTCGGTACGATCCTGGGTATTTACTTTCTTTTTGATAAGAAGCATCTTCTGAACGGATTCGGCAATTTACTGCGGATGACGATGAAAGATAAGACATATGCGGCGTATTGTGATTTTTTTGGACGCTGTCACTCGATCCTGATTCGCTATATCGTCTGTGATCTGCTGGACGGACTGATCGTCGGCTGCGCAAATGCCGCTTTTATGCTGATTGCCGGTATGCAGTACATTTCCATTGTATCCATCATTGTCGGTGTGACCAATCTTGCTCCGACCTTTGGTCCGATCGTGGGTGCGGTCGTCGGAGCTTTGGTACTTATACTTGTTAATCCCTGGTATGCCCTGTGGTTTTTGATATTCACGATCGTTCTCCAGACGGTTGACGGATATATAATCAAGCCGAAACTGTTCGGGGATACATTGGGAGTACCTTCAGTCTGGATCCTTGTATTCATCGTTGTCGGCGGACGCATGCTGGGTGTGCTTGGTGTCCTGATCAGTATTCCCTGTGCGGCGATCTTCAACTTTGTTTATCACAACCTGATCCTGCTGCGGATGGAGAAACTGAAGAAAGGGCATGGGAAAAGAAAAAAGGAATCCAAGGATGCCGAAGCTGAGGAAGCCATTGGATATGCTGTTGAACAGGCTGTAGAAAATGCGGTGGAAAACGCAGTGGAGAACAAACTTGCAGCGGAGGTCGTTGAAAAGGCGGTCGAGAAAGCTGTACATAAACAGATAGAAGATAAATAGAATACGAATCCGGTAAATGGAGCCGGGTATGATGCAGGCACTCGCAGAAAAGCGAGTGCCTTTTTAGTGATGGATTTTAAATGGAGAGTCTTTTAAATAAAAGAGGAGCTGCCGGATGGAATGGCAGCTCCTTTTTTCATTATGCATCTGCAGTTGTGTTAGGCTGCAGTGCGATGGAGGTTGGACATATGGGGTGTCCAGGTTTTGTTAACGATGGGTATGTTAACGCGTGACTTCTTGTCACATTTAGAAAGAGATATGTATGTGCGTTTGTTAGTTATATCTAACTTGCAAGATTATAGTAACACCAAAAGTTAGATATGTCAAACATAAATTTGAAAAAAAGGCATTTTATTTTTATGCGAACGGAAAAGAAAAAGCTTCGCACGAATCAGTATTCGCACGAAGCTGTAACAAATCAGCCTTTATTCTGTTCCAGATAGCGGGACATGGCATTGAAGGTCTCTTCGCTGATGTCATGTTCTACTTTGCAGGCATCCTCGCGTGCTACTTCATCACTGACACCGATCAGAGAGAAGAACTCGGTCAGCATTTTGTGACGGGAATATACACGGTCTGCGATCTCCATACCGGTTTCGGTAAGAGTGATGAAGCCGGAATGGTCCATGGTAAGGAAGCCGTTCTCACGTAAACGCTTGGTAGCATAGCTGACGCTCGGTTTGGTAACTCCCAGATGTGCGGCAATATCAACGGAACGGATATAACCGTTTTTCTGTTTCAGCATGAGCATTGCTTCAAGATAATCTTCTGCGGATTTCTGAATGGTCATTGTTTTGGTCCACCTTTTCTTAATAAATTCCAGCGTGAATTTTTGCCCGTATGGCGGGCAGAGGACTGCTGTCGGGTCCCTGCGTATGGGTTAAAAAAAGGAACAGCTGCACGGCAGCTGCTCCTTTTGCTTTTGCCGCGCTTTCAGTATAGCACGGCAGTAAAAGAATGTCCATTTATTTTAATATCTGTTAGAGTATGCAAACTGTCACTGTACATATTTTTTTCAGTGCGGTGGAACTCCAGGCGCTCAGCAGCCCGCATGAAACATCCTGCGAGATTCGCAATCGAATACTTACAGAGCCTGTGCACGATTGTTTTTTCTGGTACGCTCCATTTCCAGTTCATCTTCCATGGTGACACTGCAGCCGCCTTCGGTGAAGTATTCCTTATACCAGAGGAGGAACATGTATACGACCCAGATGTGCCGGCTGTAATCTTCTTTGCCCGCTTTATGGGCATCCAGAATGCGAACCAGTTCATCGGTGTGGAAGAACTGCCCGGCAGTCTCACCGGTAAATGCTTCTCTGACGATATTGTAGTATTTGTCCTGACGAAGCCATACACGGATCGGAACCGGGAAGCCCAGCTTTTTCTTCTTAGCCTGGAAATCCGTCAGATAGCGATGGGCAGCCCGGCGGAAACATACCTTCGTATTTTCATTGGTGACTTTTTCCTCCAGCGGGATCCGTCGTGCACATTCCCAGACACCGCGGTCCAGGAAGGGAACACGGCTCTCGATGGAATGGGCCATGCTCATCTTATCCGCTTTCAGAAGAATGTCACCGACCAGCCAGAAGTTCAGATCGATATACTGCATCATCTCGGTTTCTTTCAGCCCGCTGTTCTGTGCTTTCTGATAATAAGGAGCAGTCAGACGCCAGGGTTCGGAATCCGATGTGGTATGCTTCAGAACCTTATTGCGGAGCTTCATATCATATACATTTGCGTTGCCGATGAAGCGCTCCTGCACATCACGGGAACCGCGGAGAATAAAGCCCTTTCCTTTCGGATGACCGGGCAGCTTATCGACAACGGCGGCAAGCCCTTTACGGAGCCCCTTGGGAAGCTTCTGATAGCGTGCCAGAGACATCGGTTCATGGTAGATTACATAACCGCCGAAAAACTCATCGGAGCCCTCGCCGGAGAGGATGACCTTTACATCCCTGGCAGCTTCGCGGTCTACGAAGTAAAGCGCGGAAGCGGAAGCATCCGCCAGCGGTTCATCCATAAAGTACTGGATGCGGGAAAGTTCGTTCCAGTATTCCTCGGTAGAGATTACTTTTCCGGTATTCTGAATGCCGAGGGTCTGTGATAACTCCTGTGCATAGGGAATCTCGTTGTAGGTCTCATAGTCAAAGCCGACCGTATAGGTGCGGGCACCGTGAAACTGGGTGGCTACATAGCTGGAATCGACACCGCTGGACAGGAGAGAAGCGACTTCTACATCGCTGACCATATGATAGCGAATGGATTCCTGCATGGCTTCGTCGATTGCATCGGTAAGCTTATCTGAATCGACCGGTCCTTTGTCCGGAATCAGCATGGGATCGAAATAGCGGGAGATCGACAGTTCCCCTTTTTTCCAGATCATGTAATGACCGGGCATCAGCTTGAAGATGCCTTTGAAGAAGGTTTCGGGAAGTACCGAGTATTCGAAAGACAGGTACTGCTCCAGTGCCTCGGTATTTACTTCTTTATGATAAAGCGGGTATTCCAGAATGCTCTTGATCTCGGATGCATAGACCAGCTGGCCGTCGATCTGACCGTAATAGAAGGGCTTGATGCCGAACATATCGCGGGCGGCAAACAGTTCCTCCTTTTGGGTATCCCAGATCAGAAATGCAAACATGCCGCGCAGACGGTCCAGAAGCCTGGCACCCCATTCTTCATATCCGTGAACCAGAACCTCCGTATCTGCATGATTGGAAAAAACATGTCCGGCAGCTTCCAGTTCTTCACGGAGCTCTTTGTAGTTGTAGATCTCGCCATTGAAGGTGATGACCAGACTTTTGTCTTCGTTGTACATCGGCTGGTCGCCTGCACTGCTCAGATCGATGATCGACAGGCGGCGAAAGCCCATCGTGATGGCGGGGCTGCTGTATACGCCGGCACCGTCCGGTCCGCGATGGATGATTCGATTCATCATATTTGTAATAACTGTATTCTGTTCTACATCATGTCCTGTAAAACCACAGATTCCACACATAAACTGTCCTCTTTTCGGATTGATAAAGTATTGATTCTTTATTATAAAGCCCGTTTGCAGCTGCCGCAAGGTAGGAAAAAACAGTAGAGACAGAGAAAAAGAATATGATCGATCTCCCGGTTGATATGCGCATCGCTGCAGATGCGGGAAAGCACGTAAGAATAAAAAAGAGAAGCCGACGGCTGCCGGCTTCTCTGCTGCTATATTTTTATTGGACGCAGATACCTGCGCGGATCCCTTTGCGGATTTGAACGTTGTGTTCTGAAATGATGTAAATGCTCCGGCAGGATCCGTCTGTTATCTGTCATCAGGACATTTTTACAACAATCAGATGATCCTTGACCTGAACAGATTCACGGGCTGGCCAGTTGGGCATATCCTGTGCAAGCCGGGATGCCTCTTCGATCTGCTCCTGGGACGGGCTGCAGACATTGTAGCCGTAATCCTGCATGGCCTGTACGGCCTTGTCGGTAGCAAAGCCGGTGATCTCAAAGTAGGAGATGCCGATAACTTCATTGCTGTATGCAGCTCCGTTGTCGAAATTGACCTGTCCGCCGATAAACCAGATGGCATCGCCGGGAGCGGCACCGTTTTCTTCCGCCAGGCGGTAAATGGAATCCATCCATCTGGCGTCGTTGCGCATGGTGACAGAGCCGGTATATAAGAGTCTGGTGATCGGTACCATCTGTACGCGGATCACTGCAAGGCACAATACAAGAGCAAGAATGGACTTGCAGTATCTGTTTTGAGAATCGATCGATCGGAACAGCAGATAGCATCCGCTTCCGATGGCGAAAATAAAGGCGAATTCCGCACGTTCCACCAGGTTTCCGGTCGTAACGATGCCGAGAAGAACCGGGCAGATCATCCAGGCAAGAACCAGCAGGAGACGTTCCGGTGAAAACTTTTTCTTCCGGATAAACAGCACGCAGCCCCATACAAGGAGAAGCAGAGCTTCCAGACCAAAGAGTTTGGAGTAGACATAGGTGTCTGTGCCGAGGAAAAGCTTTCTCAGATACTGCATGGTTTTGGCAGCACATTCGGAGAACGGCTGTGTCTTCCATTCAATCTGGGAATTCAGATACGGTACGGAACTTCCGAACAGACGGCGGGTCACGATGACGATTGCTTCGTAAATGGCAAAGGCAATGATCGTGAAAAAGATGATCCGTAAAAAGTCCTTCCAGACTTCCCTTCTGGAGATATAGGCCCAGTCCAGCATCAGCAGAAGCATGACCACTGCAAGCTCCAGATATACAAAGATAAAGGACTGGTAGCCGCCGAAGGAAAAGACAAGCAGAAGCAGTGCCAGGATTCCCGCAGGCGGACGCTTCGTCCGGAGATAATCATACAAAGCAATCATGCCGATCGGCAGAACGCAGAAAATTACACTGATCACTTCGATCTGGTTCTGATACTGGAACTGCAGTGCCCAGATCGGATGGGTCAGATAGACGAAGAGCATCAGGAAGGATGCCAGCGGGCTGTCCTTTCGCTGATTCCACAGGTACAGACAGTAATTTACCAGCAGTACGGAAAGCGGAAACAGCAGCAGGAATACCGTCATGGAAAAGAACGGGCTGATTACATAGACATTCAGGAGTCTTTTCAGTGCTACGAGAGAAAAGCGTCCCAGTGAGATCCACTGCTCATACCATATTGAGGCATTATATGCAGAGTAAAGCCCCTCCTCGTCGAAGGTGACGATATCCTGAAATGCCCAGGAACCGTACAAAGTGATAATGAATAGATAGGTGCCGATCGTGTAAAGTATATGCGATTTCAGATAGGCAAGAAAATCGGACAGATAACCGAAAATATCTGTATTTGCCTGTGATGTTTTTGTGCTGCTCATCAGCGGATTCTCCTTGTGTCTTCGATATTGGTTTCAGAAATAATATAATGCGGTCTTTTTTTGCTCTCCAGATAGATCAGGGCAATATACTGACCGATGATTCCCAGACAAAGCAGCTGGATGCCGCCGATAAAGGTGATGATGCACACAAGAGAAGCCCATCCCTGCACCGGATCACCCCAGGCCAGACGCCGGATGATAATAAAGATGATTGCCAGGAAAGATACACCGGACAATCCGATGCCTGCCCAGGAAGCAATATTCAGCGGGATCTGCGAGAAGGTCATGATTCCTGTCAGTGCATATTTGAACAGTTTCCAGAAGCTCCACTTGGTCTCACCGGCTGCACGCTCCACATTTTCATAAGCCAGCCACTTGGTCTTGAAACCGATCCAGCCAAAAATACCTTTTGAGAAACGGTTGTATTCCGACATGGCAACAATGGCATCAACCATGCTTCTCTTCATCAGACGGAAATCTCTGGCACCGTCCATGATATCCGCATCGGAGATACGATTGATCAGGTGATAGAATCGATGTGCAAAGAAACTGCGGATCGGCGGCTCACCGGCACGGTTTTCTCTGCGGGTGGCAACACTGTCATATTCTTCTGTTTCAAGAATTTTAAACATTTCCGGAAGAAGTTCCGGCGGATCCTGCAGGTCAACATCCATAACGGCAACGTAATCACCGTCGGCATTGGTAAAGCCGGCGTACATCGCGGATTCCTTTCCGAAGTTTCTCGAAAAAGATAAGTATTTTACATGTTCATCAGAGGCTGCCAGTGTCTTTAATATTTCCAGAGTACGGTCTTTGGAACCGTCATTGATAAAAAGAAGCGTATAGTCGCAGGGCATTCCTTTCAGAACCTCTGTGCTTCGGTCATAAAAGACCGGCAATACTTCTTCCTCGTTATAGCAGGGAACAATTAAGGTTATTTTCTTCATAGATAACAATACCTTTCGTGCGGGGCGATGCCCCCTTTGTTTTGTGGATCGAATATGTAATTAGGAAATAATACTTTCTCCCCATCCATCAAAGTATAGTTGAAAAATGAAAGAGAATCAAATGAAAATGTAGGAAGGTATGCTATACTGAGGTGTAAATGCTGCTGTTCACGGCAAACCTGACATCTGCTGTCAGGTTGTGCCCCAATACAGTTGGATAGGAAGGGCTTATTTGATGTTGAATGAGGCATGGCTTTCGATGTTAGATCAATTCCATAACGGATTCAATGGGAATTATTTTTTTGGATTGTATCTGTTGGGCTTGCTGTATATCTGGACTACGGAAAAAAAGATGCGTCTGAAACTGGTGATTCCATCACTGCTTTTAACGCTGCTTATTCTGAATCCCGTATGTTACCGGTATATCTGGTCGCATACGCTGCGGTATTCGTACTGGAGGATCTTCTGGACGATTCCGGTCATTTTGACGATCGCATATGCGGCCGTGGATATGATCAGCCATATCCAAAGGCCGGGAAAAAAGATTTTTGCTGCCGTATATCTGGGACTTCTTTGTCTGTTTTCGGGGGCATTTGTATATGCGAATGAGGAAACCGGATTTTCGGCGGCAGAGAATGTGTGGAAGCTTCCTGCAAGTGATATTGCTATTGCAAATGAACTGCAGCGTCTTGAGCCGGATGACATTCCGAGGATCGTAACGGATGGTCAGCTGGCTGCACACATCCGGCAGATCTCGCCACGGATCCAGATGGCATACGGCCGCTGGGGGGAGCGGATGGGAACGACCGGAAGAAAAACGGCGAGATGTTTTTATGATGAGGGCTTCGGTGACTTTCCGATCTCCACAGACTTCCGGGAAGACTTTGACTGGGAGTATGCATATGCATGTATGCAGGAGGAAGGATTTAACTATCTGCTGCTGCCGACGGCAGAGGAGACGGCAGAGAACGGTGGAGACCGGATTCTGCTGGATGCGGGGTTTGTACTGGAAAGTTATGCCGGCGGTTACGGCATCTATTCCGTTGAGGGAGAAGTAGAATGATAGTATATAAGATCTGTATGATTTTTGCTGTGTTGATCGGTCTGCCCATGCTTCTTGGCCTGCCTCTTGCCCTTCCATGTCCGTTATATAAAAACAGAACACTGCATGTCTGTGCGTTTGCCTATCTGATGGGAATGCTGCTGATGCTTGCAGAGATGCAGCTGACGGCTGTTCCTCTGGTGCTGCAGCGAAGATCTCTGACGGCCTTTATTGCTGCGTTTTTTGCTCTGGCTGCAGGAACGGTTCTGGTGGAATGGCTGTTTGTGCGAAAAAGACTGTCCGGAACCGGAAACCTTTATGGCAGGCTGCGAAAGAAGGCACATAAGAAGGACGTATGGACAAAAGGCTCAGTCCTTCTGCTTGCCGCGGTCATTCTGCTGTTTGCCGTCATGGCCGGGCAGTATGTACTGCGCATGCATGTCGATGATGACGATGCGCGATACATCGGCAATGCTGTCGATGCCTGGTATACGGATACGATGTATCAGTACAGCTGGAATACCGGTGAATTTATCGGTGACGGCTATTATCCGGAGAGGGATCTGGTGTCTCCCTGGGTGATGACATTTGCACTGCTGGCAAAAGTGATCCGTATCCATCCGGCAGTTGCCGCACATACGATACTGCCGTTTTTCCTGTTTTTCTGCTGCATCCTTGCCTACTTTCTGATCGGAGATGTGCTGATGAAGCAGGAATGCACAAAAACACTGGGCTTTCTGCTGGCTGTTGAGATCGTACTGCTGACCTTTGGGGGAAATACACATACACAGGCTGCAGTTACCCTGGTGCGGATCTGGCAGGGAAAGGCTTTGTTTGCGGCTGTTGTTATCCCGGCGTTGTTTCTGCTTTATTTTCTGCTTGCGGATACGGAAAAGAACAGAGTTGTGCTCTATCTGTGCATGTGGATCGCCTGCCAGGCAGGCTGTTATCTCAGCGGAGTCGGTATCGTCGGTTCCGGACTGCTTGCGGGGCCGTTCTGCTTCTGGGATATTCTGCTGAAACGCAGATGGAAAGAACTGCCGCTGGTGGTTCTGGTCTGCCTGCCGACACTTGTCTATGGCTGGTTATATTGGAAAATGAAAGGGTAGTGCGGCGGAAACGGAACGTACGCCGTATGGAAAATAACAATGGATCGTATTAAATTTATCGTATATTTCTGTGCCTGTCCGATCCTCTGGGGATGGTTTCTGGGAGAACTGCAGAAATATTTTTCTGAAAAGCAGGAGAGTGTGCGGAAAGCACAGAAGAAAGCTGCCTTTACAGAGCGTTCGGAGCGTCTGCGGCATGCCGTTCTCTATGGATATCTGTCGCTGGGAATCTGCTATGCGGCTGTCTATTATCTGGAACTGCATACCGGGCGGTTGCAGGCAGCGGGAATTGGAAACATCTGGAAATGGATCAGTATTTCGGGAATCGTCCTTTCCTGCGCCGGCTTGACCGTACTGTCTGTCTGCGTAAAGAATCTTCTTTCTGCTGAAAAGAGGAAAAAGAACGAAGCAGCTGCAGACAGCGAAAAGTTATATGCTGCTGCGTTAAAAAATGAAGAAAGGCAGAAGGCGAATCAAAGGAACAGGGAGCAGAAGCTTGCAGATCTGCTTATAGCTGTATATACGGCAACAATGCTGGCCGGCTTTGGACTGTTCAATTCCTGCCGCTACCAAAACGAGGCACAGGTATATCTTACCGCGGACGGTTGGGAGTTCAGACCGATCCATCGTCTGTATTATACGATCGGTCAGCTGACAGGAGATACAGAGGCCCGGGTACTGCTGGTATGGGTATCTCTGGTAATCTTTGTGATCGCTCTGTCCTTGTATGGGGAACTGGCTGAATATCTGTTTCCCGAAGAACGGAAAAAACAGAATGCATTTATGACCATTTTGTATCTGACTTTTCTGACAGCTGTGTTTACCGATTCGCTGGATACCTTTGGTCTGTTCATCTGTCCCTGGAGAAGTGAGACATTGCTGGCATGTGTGTGGATCCCCGCACTGTTTCTCGGAACGCTGAAATGGACGGATGCCGTAAGGGATTTTGCGATACAGGTGCGGGCTCACGGAATCGATAAGAATCTCATACAGAAAACAGTGAATGCGTGTATCCTGCTGATCACCTGCAGTATGCTGATCCTGCTGTATTCTCCGATCGCAGTTGTGCTGGGAGCAGTGTCCTGGGTGATCGGTGCAGCAGCCGGGGGAATCGTATCTAAAGAATAAAGAGCGTTGAGACAGTTGGAAAGGATGGAAGAATTATAGTGGAGCAGTGGAAAGATGCTGTACAGTATTACGGAATCGGCGGTTTGATGTATCTCATTGCCGCGGCTGCCTGGCTGTACGCATTTGTTAAATTTGGAAAAAAACAGAAGAAGGTCTGGCTTACCTATGCCGGCTATGTTCTTGTTTTTGTCTTTCCGGCAGGCGCCGTGCTGCTGGAACGGATGGGGGAGAGCGGATACAGTGCGCTGCTCCTCAGCGTGCCGACATTGATCTTTGCCGGAGCTGCAGGTGCGCATTGGCTTGGCGCAGCAAAAAGCCGGCGGGGATTTTGGGCAGGTCTGGCTGTGCTGGTGCTGATCCTGCTCGGAACGATCGGTCTGGACGTGAATGTATATCGAATCAAAGGTCTGAATCCGTATGAGAAAGCATTTCGGACAGAAAGCGGGGAATGCCTGGTGGTGACAGACACGGATCTGACCGACCGGGTACCGGAAAAGGTACGTTTCTCCATGGCAGAAGGAAGCGATGAGGAAATCCTGTTTCAGGCTTTGAAGGACAAGGCGGATTATCTGTCCTTTCAGGAGGAATCCACGGTGTGGGAAACAGCTCTGGATCTGGGTTTTGAAGAAACTGACCGTCTGGAGAATAACGTGATCCTCCGCAATACGATGAAAGATCGGGAAGACGGCGGAAACATGTGGTACATCACGCAATATGCTTCCCTGTCCGGTGCGCAGGCGATGTTTTATACGATCCAGGACATTTACGGTCATCTGATCGTGATCGACGGCGGGCACACGGAGGATGCCGAACAGGTCAGAGAAGTCATTCGTGAACTCGGAGACCATGTGGATGTATGGTTTCTGACCCATCCGCATCCGGATCATATAGAAGCCTTCACGGCCGTTTATACATCCGGAGACTGCCCGGATATCGATGTGATCTATGCGTCGGAGTTTGATCCTGTACGATATGAAAAGGAAGCAAAGCCCTGGGATGAGTATGAAGTATTTGTTATGTGGCAGGAAGCTGTGCAGGGGGAGGAACGTCTGCAGTATCTGAAGGCAGGAGATGTTCTGGACATATACGGGCTTACGGTTAAGTGCCTGCATGACTATTCACAGAAGGAGGGCGGCAGTGCAGCCAATGACGGTGCATTGATGCTGAAGATGATCGGAAATGAACAGAGCATGCTGTTCTGTGCGGATGTCGAGGCAAAGCAGGAACAGAAGATCATTGACCGGTTCGGAGAGGATCTGCCTTCGACATACATTCAGATGGCGCATCATGGAAACGACGGAGTGAGCGAGAAGTTTTACCGTCTGGTCAAACCCGAAAAAGCCTTTTTCGATGCTCCCGAGTGGCTGATGAATCCCTCCGAGGAAAATGCACGGTTTACCACCCCGGAGAACAGAGAACTGATGGAAAGTATGGGAGCAGAGACCGTATACTATGCGACTGCACCGAATTCGGTCATATTAAAATAGAAAGAAACGGAAGTGTTTTCAAAAAAAGAAAATTTATACTTGAAAATCAGTAGAAAAACTGGTAATGTACTAGCAGATGCAAAGAGGCATTTCCCATAGAGGGAAGTGCCTCTTTTTTTGCGTTTAGAGACCGGAATCCGAATTCGGCGGCGCCTGCGGGAACGCGGAGCAAAGTACAATCGGTTTTTAATGTAAAAACGTGCATCCCGTCAAAAGAGGTCCCGTCCTGCTGACAGGCAGACGGCAAAAGTGAGGTACAGCCATGGAAAAGAATACATTTTTATTATATGACAATCTGGTATATGCCCTGCATTCCGCAGCAAGCTTTCAGGAAGTGAAGAGAGAACTATTTTCTTATATGAAGATGCTGATCCCCTATCAGTATGCCAGTATCCTGCTGATCGATAACGATCCGGAGAACAGAAGCAGTGACCTGCAGATCTCGGAGATCTATTGTGAACCGCAGCGTTTTAAAAATGCGGAGCTGAGCTATGTGCAGCGGATCGAACAGAATCCTTCCGAGTGGCGGATCTTTGCCAATGAGTCGATCGCCGTTCGCAAAAGCGGTCTGCTGTCGGAGGAAGACCGCAGACATTCCGCACTGTTCCGCAGCTGCTACCAGGGCTTTCATGTACTGGACAGCCTGCAGATGTCGGTGGTGTATAAACATTGTTTTATCGGCATGATCACCCTGTATCGAACCAGAGAAGCGGGAAGCTTTACAGACGAGGATGCCGCCTTGCTGAAAACACTGGGGAAACATCTGGGACGGGTATTTTATGAAAAATGCGGAAAGAGTGACAGAAATCTTCCGGTTCAGCATGCACTGGAAGAGATCCGGGAACGGGTGCATCTGACACCGAAGGAAACCGAGATCCTGACCAAGATCTTCCTGACCAAGAGCAACCAGGATATCTGTACAGAACTGGTGATCACGGAGCATACCCTGCAGAAGCATCTGCAGAATATCTACCGGAAACTGAACATCTCCTCCAAGTGGGAGCTGTTCCACTATCTGGTTGCATAGGAACGAATTTCCTCCAAATGGGAACTGTTCCATTATCTGGCAGCATAGAAACGAAAAGATTGAGCAGAAGGGACGCCGGACAGCGGCATTCCATCTGCTCAATCTTTTTAATTATTCCATTTTATATCGATAGTGATGTGTTATAATGTACAGGCATAAGTAATAGAATCCCATTCCAACTTCTACAGTTGGTTGGTGCCCGGGGTACGGGCATTCTGATCCAGACCATAAAAACAGGGGGAAAGAGATGAGAGATATAGTGATTATCGGTGCGGGTGTTTCCGGTGCTGCCGCAGCACGTGAACTGTCCCGTTACCAGGCAGATATTCTTCTGCTGGAAAAAGAGGAAGACGTATGCTGCGGAACCTCAAAGGCAAACAGTGCGATCGTGCATGCCGGTTTTGATGCAGAGCCGGGGAGCCTGATGGCAAAACTGAATGTGGAAGGCAACAAAATGATGCCGGAGCTGTCGGAGAAGCTTGGATTTCCGTTTAAACAGAACGGTTCGCTGGTCATCTGTACGGATGAGGCCGATAGAGGCAAGCTGGAGGAACTGCTGGAGAGAGGACAGAAGAACGGCGTAGAAGGACTTCGCATCATTGAGAGAGAAGAACTTCTGCAGATGGAGCCGAATATTTCCGATGAAGCAGTGGCTGCTCTGGATGCACCGACAGGCGGAATCGTATGTCCGTTTAACCTGACCATTGCCATGGCTGAAAATGCTGCGGAGAATGGCGTGGAATTCCGGATGAATACAAAGGTGGAGGCGATCCGCCGTACCGAAAACGGATATGTTGTCGTTACCGATCAGGGCGAGATCGAGACCAGGGCGGTCGTAAATGCTGCCGGCGTATATGCAGATGAGATCCACAACATGGTTTCCGGGGAGAAGATCTCCATCATTGCCAGAAAAGGTGAGTACTATCTGCTTGATAAGAGTGCGGGCAGTCATGTTTCGCATACGATCTTTGCACTTCCGTCCAAGATGGGTAAGGGCGTACTGATCTCTCCGACCGTACATGGCAATCTGCTGGTAGGACCGACGGCTGCCGATATCGAAGATAAAGAGGCAGTGAATACCACCGCCGAGGGACTGGCATCTGTTGCCAGAGAGTCTGCGGTAACGGTCAAAAATGTACCGGTTCGTTCCGTTATTACATCCTTTGCCGGACTGCGTGCACATCGTCCGGAGCATGATTTCCTGATCGGTGAGCCGGCGGATGCTCCCGGATTTGTCGATCTGGCAGGTATCGAGTCTCCGGGTCTGACGGCCTGCCCGGCCATCGGCAGAATGGCAGCGGAGATCCTTGCAGAGCGCCTGCAGCTGACAGAAAAGAGCGATTTTATTGATACAAGAAAGGCACCTGTCGATCCGAAAACACTTACATTGGAAGAAAGAAACGCACTGATCAAAGAGAATCCGGCTTACGGAACGATCATCTGCAGATGCGAGTCTGTCTCCGAAGGTGAGATCATCGACGCCATCCGCCGTCCGCTGGGCGCCGTATCTCTGGATGGTGTGAAACGCCGTACCCGCGCGGGCATGGGACGCTGCCAGGCAGGTTTCTGTTCTCCGAAGGTCATGGAGATCCTGGCACGTGAGGTGGAAGGACTTGGATTGGAAGACGTAACGAAACACGGCGGAAGATCCGGTCTGATCGTCGGACTTGACAAAGATTTTGATGCCTGCAAGAAGGAGGAGAACTGCTGATGGAAGAGTATTCGATCGTAATCATCGGCGGCGGACCGGCTGGTCTGGCTGCTGCGGCTGCCGCAAAAGAAAGCGGTGAGGACCGCATCCTGATTCTGGAGAGAGATACCCGTCTCGGCGGTATTCTGAATCAGTGCATCCATAACGGATTCGGACTCCATACCTTTAATGAGGAGCTTACCGGACCGGAGTATGCGGCAAGATTTATTCAGAAAATAGAGGAACTGGGAATTACCTATAAGCTGAATACCATGGTCATGGATATCAGCAGTGACCGAGTGGTAACGGCGATGAACCGGGAAGACGGCATGTTTCAGGTCCGTGCAGCGGCAGTTGTACTGGCCATGGGCTGCAGAGAGCGTCCGAGAGGTGCGCTGAATATTCCGGGCTATCGTCCGGCCGGCATTTATACCGCAGGTACGGCACAGCGTCTGGTAAATATCGACGGTTATCTGCCGGGTAAGGAAGTCGTGATTCTGGGATCCGGTGATATCGGTCTGATCATGGCAAGAAGAATGACGCTGGAAGGTGCAAAGGTCAAGGTGGTTGCCGAGCTGATGCCTTATTCCGGCGGTCTGAAGAGAAATATCGTTCAGTGTCTGAACGATTTTGATATTCCGCTTCGTCTGAGTCATACCGTTGTGGATATTCAGGGAAAAGACCGTGTGGAAGGTGTGACCATCGCTGAGGTGGATGGCAGCGGCAGACCGATTCCGGGAACGGAAGAACAGTACAGCTGTGATACCCTCCTTCTTTCCTGCGGACTGATTCCGGAGAACGAGCTGTCCATGGGAATCGGTGTGGAGCTTCACGGAGCAACCAGAGGACCGGTCGTAAACGAGAGCCTGGAAACAAACATTCCGGGTGTGTTTGCCTGCGGCAATGTTCTGCATGTACATGACCTGGTAGACTTCGTATCCGAAGAGGCTGGTGCAGCGGGAAGAAATGCGGCAGCCTATGTACGCATGACCGAAGCCGAGAAGAATGCGGCGGAGAAGGAGATCTCCGTACAGACAGAAAACGGTGTCCGTTATACGGTTCCGGCAGTTGTACGTCCGGCCAGAGTCAACGGAGAACTGAAGATTCGTTTCCGTGTAGGCGCAGTATACAAGAACCGCTATATCACCGTATATCTGGATGATGAGCGGATCATTCATAAGAAGAAACAGGTAGTGGTTCCGGGTGAGATGGAGCAGGTGATCCTGAAGCCGGAGATGCTTGCAAAGCATCCGGATCTGCAGTCGATCCGTGTAACGCTGGAGGAGGAATAAAACGATGGAGAAAAAAGAACTGATCTGTATCGGCTGCCCGATGGGCTGTGCTCTGACGGCGGAGACCGATGGCGTTCGTGTGGAAAATGTACAGGGCAATACCTGCAAACGCGGTAAGATCTATGCAGAGAAGGAGCTGACCAATCCGACCAGGATCGTCACTTCGACGGTTCGTGTGGAGGGCAGTACGCAGGTGCATCAGGTTCCGGTCAAGACGGAATCCGATATTCCGAAGGGCAAGATCTTCGAATGTGTCTATGCACTGAAGGACATTACCGTTGCCGCACCGGTTCATATCGGTGATGTGATCCTTGAAAATGTGGCAGGCACCGGTGTCAATATCATTGCCAGCGGAAATGCATAATTACAAAATCAGGAATTCGGAAGAGCGTGTATTCGCCGGAAACTCCGTTATCTGCTGAAAAAAATGCGGAGTGTTCCGGCGGAGATGCATACGAGACGAGGCAAATATATGGAAATAAATTTTTACAGAAACTGTACGATGAAGATCCGCTACGGCGGCAAGACCTTTCTGGTGGATCCGATGTTCCGTGGAAAGGGTGTAACACATAAGCTTGCAACCGTTCTGTACCCGGAAAAGGGACCGTTGACCGATCTGCCGGTATCCAAAGAGGAAATCATGGAAGGCGTGGATGCGATCCTGCTGACCCATCTGCATCCGGGACATTTCGATCAGGAGGCTGCAGACTGTATTCCGAAGGACATTCCGTTTTTTGTACAGAACCTGAATGACAAGGATCTGTCCCGCAAATACGGCATGAATAAGAAACAGACGATCAACATGACGTTGATGACCCACCTGGATGATATCGATATCTTCCGTGTCAGTGTGCGCCACGGCGACGGACCGATCCAGCATGTGCTGAACACCATGCAGAACTCCAGCGGTATCGTACTCCGCAAAAAGGGTGAGAAAACATTGTTTATCACCGGCGATACCGTATACTGTTCCGGTCTGGAAGCCGGATTCGGCTATAACCCGGATGTGATCATTGCCTACCTTGGTCATGCCTACGGTGAAAACATGCATCTGACCATGGGCTGCGAGGATCTGGAGAAGGTACATACAGCGGCACCGAAGGCCAAACTGGTAGCCGTACACATGGAGACCTTCGAGAATCAGGAACTGACCCGCAGAGAAGTAAAGGCCTATGCGGAAGCACGCGGCTTCCGTGACAGTCTGCTTGTTCCGGAAAACGGCGAGACCCTCCATTTCTAAGGAACGAAAATGCGGACCTTGAAAAGGTTTCGACAGCAGGCAGAGGGTTAACTGTTCTTTTGGACGATGAATACACAGGTAAGACCTGAATTAAGGGAATTTTATGAAACGTAACTACAAGATGACACTCAGCTACGACGGCACTCGTTTTTACGGATGGGAGCACCAGCCGGGTCAGGAGATGACCATTCAGGGAAAACTGGAGACCGTGCTGACCCGTATGCTGGAAGGCGAGCAGGAAAAACGCCGTCCGGAAGAACGTACACCGGTGGGAACGATCACCGTGATCGGTGCCGGAAGGACCGATGCCGGCGTACACGCAAAGGCTATGACGGCCAATGTGCTGCTGGATACCGTCAAGACCGAGGATGAGATCCGGGCATATATGAACCGTTACCTGCCGGATGATATCTGTGTGCAGGAACTGAAGATCTGCGCCGATCGTTTTCACAGCCGCTTCAAGGCAATGGGCAAGACCTATTGCTATACCTGCTTTTACGGCGGAAAAGAAGGTGTGAAGCCGATTTTTGACCGTAAATATGTGACAACACTGGAACAGATGCCTGATGTGGCAAGGATGCGGGAAGCGGCTTCCTATCTGGAAGGTATGCATGATTATAAAAGTTTCTGCGGTAATTCTCATATGAAGAAATCCACGATCCGCGTGGTGGATACGATCGAGATCCGGCAGAACGGACCGTACATTCGTATATCGGTACACGGAAGCGGATTTCTGCAGAATATGGTGCGGATCCTGGTCGGAACACTTCTGGAAGTGGGATACGGAAAACGAAAACCGGAAGATATGACTGCCCTGCTGGAAGCAAAAGACCGAAAGCTGGCCGGACCGACGGCACCGGCACAGGGACTGTGTCTGATGCAGGTGGACTATTAAGAATAAAAATAATGAAAAAAGAGGCTCCGGGCTGCGCTCGGCTGTCTCCAAAGGCGGATCTGGGATCTGTCTTCAAGGAGGCGGCTGCAGCGGCCCGGAGCCTCTTTGGATGTTTAATTAACTTTCTGAAACGAGAAATACATTAGCCGGAAGTCTTCTAAGCATGGGATAGAGCACCAGCGTCAGAACGACACCGCAGGTTCCCTGCACAAGATTAAAAGGAATCTCGGCGGCTGAAGCGGCTGCGGAAGCGGCAAAGCCTGCCGTATTCAGCGTTCCGGTGGAAAAAGCCACGATCAATATATTATAGAAGAAATAGCCAGCGACCATGACGGCTTCACCGAGAATACCGGAGAGCAGAAGCAGAGGCGTCTGCAGGCGGAGATGCTGTCTGCCGTTTTCCTGTCGGAAGCGGCTGAAAAGCACAGAGGCCGTTAAGGCTGTCAGATATTTGATAACGAAGGTGCCGGGAACCCACAGGACATAGCCGCCCAGAAGATCGGAGAGGGCGGAACCAAGGCCGGCTGCCAGCGGTCCCCAGAGCGGACCGAGGAAAATGCCGGACAGAAGAACGAAGGTATCACCGATATGGAGATAACCGAAAGTCGGTGTCGGGATCTTCAGAACCGATGTGGCCAGAAGAGTCAGGGCCGCAAACATGGCGGTCAGTGAAAGTGTATGAACGGATATTGCATGGGTTTGTTTTTTCATAGGGTACTGCCTTTCTAATCGCTGCCTGCTGCTTAGCTTTTGGAACAGTCAGATGCAATCATAGAATATATAGAGAAAAAGTCGGTTTACTAAGTTAAAACATTGCAGTGCTTTATAGTGCGGTATTATACAGAAAGACTGGATGTATAAAAACTACCAGTTTATACAAAAAGAATATAACCAGATTTCGGGCTGTTTCATGTACGCAGGGAAGAACCGGGTACATTGCAAAAAAACAAGGATCCTTTGTGAAAAATGCAGAGACGATCCCCGGAAATACAGGGAAATCCGTCCATTTATTCATATTGACTTTTGCATCGGCTGCTACTATAATTGTCGCTAGTGGCGAAATGGGGGAGAATTCTGCCCGTTGATGTCACAGTAAACATGCATAATAGCAGCCGTAAACAAAACAAGGAGGAAATTTAGGAATGCCTACATTTAACCAGTTAGTTAGAAAAGGCCGTGAGACATCTGTAAAGAAATCTCAGGCACCGGCATTGCAGAGAAGCTTCAACTCTCTTACAAAGAAAGCTGTAAAGCAGTCTTCTCCGCAGAAGCGTGGTGTATGTACAGCCGTTAAAACAGCAACTCCGAAGAAGCCGAACTCCGCTCTTAGAAAAATCGCCAGAGTTCGTCTTTCCAACGGTATCGAGGTAACAAGCTATATCCCGGGAGAGGGACACAACCTTCAGGAGCATAGCGTTGTACTTATTCGCGGAGGCCGTGTAAAGGACCTTCCGGGTACAAGATATCATATCATCCGTGGTACTCTGGATACCGCAGGTGTCGCAAACAGAAAACAGGCCCGTTCCAAATACGGCGCTAAGAGACCGAAGAAATAATTTTTCATTCGATCGGACAGACCGCTGCAAGGCGGGATGATAATTTCTACTTATAATTTATCTCACAGGAAACATATGGTTTGTGTAACGGTATTTCGAAGACCCTCGACGGCTGCGGGTTGATAGATAAATACACGTGCAAGACACACATCTGAACCTAAACAAATGTGAGTACCTGAGATCTAATCGTATATGATTAAGGAGGGAAGTAACGTGCCACGTAAAGGACATACTCAGAAGAGAGATGTTTTAGCAGATCCGGTATACAACAACAAGGTTGTTACCAAGCTGATCAACAACATCATGCTGGACGGCAAAAAAGGTACCGCTCAGAAGATCGTTTATGGCGCATTTGCTAAAGCAGAAGCAAAAGCCGGAAAACCGGCAATCGAAGTTTTTGAAGAAGCTATGAACAACATCATGCCGCAGCTGGAAGTTAAAGCACGCCGTATCGGTGGTGCTACCTACCAGGTTCCGCAGGAAGTCAGACCGGAGAGACGTCAGGCTCTGGGACTTCGCTGGCTGACAATGTTTGCCAGAAAGAGATCCGAGAAGACCATGGAAGACAGACTGGCTAACGAGCTGCTGGATGCTATGAACAACACAGGTTCTTCTGTAAAACGTAAAGAAGACATGCACAAAATGGCAGAGGCTAATAAAGCATTTGCTCATTACAGATTCTAAAAGGAGGGCACTCTGTTGGCTGAGACTAATGGAAGAGAGTATCCGCTTGAGAGAACGCGTAATATCGGTATCATGGCGCACATCGATGCTGGTAAGACCACTCTGACAGAGCGAATCCTGTATTATACCGGTGTTAACTACAAAATCGGCGAGACCTATGAAGGTACCGCTACCATGGACTGGATGGAGCAGGAGCAGGAGCGTGGTATCACGATCACATCCGCTGCTACCACATGCCACTGGACCCATCAGGAAAATGCAAAGACTATGCCGGGTGCTGAAGAGCATCGTATCAACATCATCGATACACCTGGACACGTAGACTTCACAGTTGAGGTTGAGCGTTCTCTTCGTGTACTTGACGGTGCTGTAGGTGTATTCGATGCCAAGGGTGGTGTTGAGCCGCAGTCCGAGAACGTATGGCGTCAGGCTGACACATACGGTGTACCGCGTATGGCATTTGTAAACAAAATGGACATCCTCGGTGCAAACTTTGACAATACCGTTCATGAGATCGTAACCAAACTGGGCAAGAACCCGGTTTGCCTGGAGCTCCCGATCGGTAAAGAAGATTTCTTCCAGGGTATTATCGACCTGATGGAAATGAAAGCTTACATCTACAACGACAAGACCGGTGAGGATATCTCCATCGTAGATATCCCGGAGGATATGGTAGATGAAGCTCAGATCGCTCATGAGGAAATGGTAGAGAAGATCTGCGACCTCGACGAGGATCTGATGATGATGTATCTGGAGGGCGAGGAGCCGTCTATCGAACAGCTGAAAGCTGCTCTTCGTAAAGGTACCATCGAGAATAAAGCTGTTCCGGTACTTTGCGGATCCGCTCATCAGAACAAAGGTATCCAGAAACTTCTGGATGCAGTACTGGATTACATGCCGGCACCGACAGACGTTCCGGACATCACCGGTACAGACCTGGACGGCGAAGAGATCGTAAGACATTCTTCCGATGAAGAGCCGTTCTCCGCTCTGGTATTCAAGATCGTATCTGACCCGTTCGTTGGTCGTCTTGCTTACTTCAGAGTTTACTCCGGTACACTGAACTCCGGTTCTTACGTACTGAACGCAACAAAAGGAAAGAAAGAGCGTGTTGGCCGTATCCTTCAGATGCATGCTAACAAACGTCAGGAGCTTTCCAAAGTTTACTCCGGTGATATCGCAGCAGCGATCGGATTCAAGTTCTCCGCAACAGGTGATACCATCTGTGCAGAGCAGCATCCGGTAATCCTGGAGTCCATGGAGTTCCCGGATCCGGTTATCGAGCTCGCTATCGAGCCGAAGACAAAAGCCGGACAGCAGAAGCTTGGCGAGGCTCTCGCAAAGCTGGCTGAGGAGGACCCGACATTCCGTGCAACAACCAACCATGAGACTGGTCAGACCATCATCGCTGGTATGGGTGAGCTTCATCTGGAGATCATCGTTGACCGTCTGCTTCGTGAGTTCAACGTAGAAGCTAACGTTGGTGCTCCGCAGGTTGCTTACAAAGAGTCCATTACCAGAGGATCTGATATCGACAGCAAATATGCTCGTCAGTCCGGTGGTAAAGGTCAGTACGGACATTGTAAAGTTCGTTTCGAGCCGATGGATGCCAACGGTGAGGAAGTTTACGCATTCGTAAACAGCGTTACCGGCGGTTCCATTCCGAAAGAGTACATCCCGTCCATCGACAGCGGTATCCAGGATGCTATGAAAGCTGGTATCCTCGGCGGATTCCCGGTTGTTGGTGTTAAGGCAGAAGTATACGATGGTTCCTACCATGAGGTCGACTCCTCCGAGATGGCATTCCATATCGCTGGATCCATGGCATTCAAACAGGCTATGGAGAAAGGTGCTCCGGCACTGCTTGAGCCGATCATGAAGGTAGAGGTTTCCACTCCGGAAGAGTACATGGGTGACGTTATCGGTGATATCAACCGTCGTCGTGGTCTGGTTCAGGGCTTCGATGATATCGGCGGTGGTAAAATGGTACGTGCACTTGTTCCGCTTGCAGAGATGTTCGGATACTCTACAGACCTTCGTTCTTCTACTCAGGGACGTGCAAACTACTCCATGTTCTTCGAGAAATACGAGCCGGTTCCGAAGAACGTTCAGGAGAAAGTTCTTAGCGATAAGAACAAATAATCAAATAAATAAAGCTGCAGTTCGTCTTAGCCCGTATACTTCGGGTTAAGCGTTCTGTGCTATAGATAATGCTTGCAAAGATTGTAAAAATGAAATATAATTTTGCGTAGCAGATTTCTAAAAATATGATATTTGGCTTTAAAGCCTGTATTCATCCAAGGAGGAAAAATTACAATGGCAAAGAAAACATTCGAAAGAGGAAAAGCTCATTGCAACATTGGTACTATCGGACACGTAGACCATGGCAAAACAACTCTGACAGCTGCAATCACAAAGACTCTGGCAGTAAGAATGCCGTCTGAGACTAACCAGATCGTAGACTTCGCAAACATCGATAAAGCTCCGGAAGAGAGAGAGCGTGGTATCACAATCAACACTGCACACGTTGAGTATGAGTCCAAAAACCGTCACTACGCACACGTAGACTGCCCTGGACATGCTGACTACGTTAAGAACATGATCACCGGTGCTGCTCAGATGGATGGTGCTATCCTTGTAGTAGCTGCTACCGATGGTGTTATGGCTCAGACTCGTGAGCACGTTCTGCTTGCTCGTCAGGTAGGTGTTCCGGCAATGGTTGTTTTCCTGAACAAATGTGATATGGTAGACGACGAAGAGCTGATCGAGCTGGTTGAGATGGAAGTTTCCGAGCTTCTTGAGGAGTACGGATTCGAAGATACACCGATCGTTAAAGGTTCCGCTTTCATGGCACTGGAAGATCCGAACAGCGAGTGGGGCGACAAGATCCTTGAGCTGATGGATGCTTGTGATGAGCACATTCCGCAGCCGGAGCGTGACACTGATAAGCCGTTCCTGATGCCGGTTGAGGACGTATTCACTATCTCCGGACGTGGTACTGTTGCTACAGGCCGTGTAGAGCGTGGTACTCTTCATGTAAACGACAAAGTAGAGATTCTTGGTATCTCCGAGAAGAAACTGGATTCCGTAGCTACCGGTATCGAGATGTTCCACAAACTGCTTCCGGAAGCAATGGCTGGTGATAACATTGGTTGCCTTCTTCGTGGTATCAACAGAACTGATATCCAGAAGGGACAGGTTGTAGCAGCTCCGGGAACTGTTACCTGCCATACAAAATTCAAAGGACAGGTTTACGTTCTGACAAAAGACGAGGGTGGCCGTCATACACCGTTCTTCAACAACTATCGTCCGCAGTTCTACTTCAGAACAACTGACGTTACCGGCGTTATCAACCTGCCGGAAGGCACAGAGATGTGCATGCCGGGAGATAACGTAGAGATGACCATCGAGCTGATCCACCCGATCGCTATGGAAGAGGGTCTTACATTCGCTATCCGTGAGGGTGGACGTACTGTAGGTTCCGGTCGAGTTACTGAGATCTTCGAGTAATTCTTAATCATTATTTGATTTTAGTTAGCGCGTGCTTAGGGAATAAGCATTTACGCCCCGAGACAGGTTTCCTGTTTCGGGGCTTTTTTTATGCTTAAATCACGGCGCAATAGATAAATGCTGCGAGGGCTGTATTTAAAAATATATAGAATACATATATCCATATTATTACTGCAGCGAAGCCGTACATTGCAGGAAAAGGCTTATAATGATAGAATAAGTATAATCGCTAAGAAAAATAACTTGCAAATTGATGATGGAAAGGAGAAATATGTAGTCTCGAAAAAGCGTAGACTGTACATGAACGAAAGCTTGAACCGTGAATTGTAAATCGAGATGCAACCCCTGCGACTTACATTCCTTTCAAAATA
>JAUNAK010000125.1 GCA_030527665.1 Eubacteriales bacterium | reverse complement strand
CAACCTTGCCAAGGTTGGGGTCGCGGGTTCGAATCCCGTCTCGCGCTCGCTAAGGAGATGCAGACTGCATCTCCTTTTTTTCACTTTACAGGAAATAAGGAGGTATGACCGTATGTTTCTACAATCGATCCAGAGTATATCTGCGGAAGCGGTGCGGGTTATTGCGGTCATCAGTCTGATCGCTGCACTTCTGCAGACATTTTTCGGATACAGACTCCTGCGGTATCTGATCAGTCTGATCGGATTTGCCATCGGACTGATCGGCGGCTTTCTGATTGCCGGTCAGATCGTGAAAAGCGGAACGACGCTGCCGGTGCTCTTTGGAACAGCAGTCGGAAGCCTTCTGGGATGGCTGTCCTATAAGATTTATCTGTTCGGAGCCTTTCTGTACTGCGGTGTGATCGCCAGCGGAACAGTCATGCTTCTGATTCATCAGGGAACTATCGATAATCGGATTCGGATCGCGTTATGCACGGCGGCTTTTCTGGCTGCCGGCATTCTGGCGGTCGTATATTCCCGGCCGTATCTGATATTGATGACTGCTTTTGCAGGAAGTTCTTCCGCCGTGTCGTCCCTGGAGGAACTGGCACCGGAACTGTTTGAGCAGGCGTGGTATGAGGTGATCATACTGATCGGACTCGGTGTAATGGGAGCAGTACTTCAGTTTCTGATGACGCACGGTGAGAAAAAACACTGATGTATGATCATGATCGATATCAGAAACATTTTCGGAAGAATGCCGTTTTTGCAAAAAAAAATCTTGATGTAACGGATTTTCATGGTGTATGATAGGTGCAGAGTGCATAGGCTGCTGAGTGAGGGCATGCATGGATCTGAATGGGCAGATGTCAGCTGAAGCTGACCGGAATTCTGCACCAGCGTTTCAGAGCCCGGCTTGCATCCAGAGCGAGTAAGCCTGCGCGGAAATACAACCGGCGGAGGAAAACGTACGGGAATGATAACAGACAGGAGAGAGGCAAGAAGCAAATGGATCATATTGATTATAAGATTCTGAAAGCATTGCAGAAAAACGCACGTGAAACGGCGTCAAACATCGGAAAAGAGATTCATCTATCTGTTTCGGCGGTTATCGAGAGAATTCGGAAACTGGAAGAAGCACATGTCATTGACAAATATACCATTATCGTTGACGAGAAAAAGGCCGGTAATGATATGAATGCGATCATGGAGATTGCACTGGAAAAGCCGACGTATTATGATGCGTTTGCGAAGGGAATCCAGGATATGGAGAATGTGGTATCCTGTTATTATGTTACGGGCGGGTTTGATCTGATTCTGAAGCTTTCCTGTAAATCACCGGAGGAGCTGGACAGCATTCACAGACAGATCATGGAGCTGGATGGAATCAAAGAGACACGTACCCATGTGGTCGTAAAGACAACAAAGAATGTCTACTCGGCAATTCGTAAGCCGGACAAGCCGGAAAAGGTTGGAAAAGCAGAGAAGGCAGCCAAATAAAAAAAGAAAACAGAGCATCCCTGCGGATGCGGAATATAGACAGAAACGATCCCCCACTTGGCGCAGTGCGCATGAAGTGGGGGTTCTGTTAGGAGGAACAGTTATGGAAAAATATCTGAGAACCTATGCAGAAATATCATTGGAAGCAATCGGACATAATATTGATGAGGTTCGAAAGAAAATTGATGCAAAGACAAAGGTACTTGCGGTCGTAAAGGCAAATGCTTATGGACACGGAGCGGTACGGGTGGCCTCTTATCTGCAGGACCGGGTGGACTTTTTTGCGGTTGCCACTGCGGATGAAGCACTGCTGCTGCGGGAAAACGGAATCGTCCTGCCGATCATGATCCTTGGCTATGCTTCACCGTCGGAATATACGGAACTGGTAAAGCATGATGTGCGTATCTGTATTTATAATCTGGACGATGCAGAAGCTTTGAATCGTGCCGGAGAAGAGCTGGGGATTCGGGCAAAACTGCATATCGCTCTGGATACAGGCATGACCCGTATCGGATTTCAGGTAGATGAAGCTTCTGCAGATACAATTGCAGCGATCGCTGCTATGCCGCACCTGGATGTGGAGGGTATGTTCACCCATCTGTCCTGTGCGGATATGACCGATAAAGCATTCTGCTATGAGCAGTTTGAAAAATTTGACCGGATGCTGGAAATGCTGAAGGACAGAAAAGTACAGATCCCGATCCGCCACGTTCTCAACAGTGCCGGTATCATGGAATTTGATGATCATCGATTTGATATGGTACGTTCCGGCATAACGACCTATGGATGCTACCCGTCGGAAGAGGTGGATAAGAGCCGCATGGATCTGCAGCCGGCAATGGAGTGGAAGACTCATGTGATCCATGTGAAGGATGTGGAGCCCGGAAGAGGAGTCAGCTACGGAGCAACCTATGTAACCGAAAAGCCGGTAACCCGAATCGCCACCGTATCCGTCGGATATGCGGATGGATATCCGCGGGCACTTTCTTCCAGGGGAAGAGTATTGATCCGCGGACAGTATGCACCGATCCTCGGACGCGTGTGTATGGATCAGATGATGGTGGATGTAACCGATATTTCGGGTGTGAAAGTGGAAGACGTTGTTACTCTGATCGGAAGAGACGGAGAGAACCGGATCACGGTAGAAGAGGTCGGCGACAACTCGGCCAGATTCAATTATGAGATGCTCTGCGATGTATCCGACCGTGTCAACCGTATCTATGTATAAGCCGGCAATCGATGCGAAAAAGAACAGGATATGTCAGAAACCGGACTTTCTCTTTATAGGATGTCTGCTAAAGCTGACCCGAATCCCGCGCCAGGTCTTGCAGAGCTCTGCTTGAATACTTATCCGTTTGGAAAAGCGGGAAATATTTACGATTGAACAGAAAACGCCTCGTGCATAAAGCACGAGGCGTTTTCTGCTGTATGGAAAGAAACTCCGGAGCAGAAAAACGGAAAGCAGCAAAGCTGCTTTCCGTTCCGCTTTTATTTTTTGGCATCTCTGAGATAGCAGAACCAGTAGCCTGCACCGACGATCAGAGATCCGCCGATGATATTTCCGAGGGTGACCGGAAGCAGATTATGCAGGAGGAAACCTCCCCAGCCGATGCCGTCCTGTGCGATTCCGTAGGCAGAGGAAGCAAAGATGCCGGCCGGTCCGAAATACATGTTGGCAACGCTGTGCTCATAGCCGCAGAGGACAAAGAGCATGATCGGGAGCATCAGTCCGATAATCTTTCCAGCCAGCTCTTTGGCTGCAAAGGAGACCCAGACAGCCAGACATACCAGCATATTGCAGAGAATGCCTTTGATCAGTGCATCCGAAAAGTTCATCGTTGACTTTGCAGCAGAGGCTGCAACTACGTTTTTGGCAAGCTGACCGTCAAACAGTGTCAGTGCATGGCTGTACACAACGGCCAGAGCAACAAGGATGGAGCCGATGAAGTTTCCTATATATACGAAGAACCAGCTTTTCAGCATCTCGCTGATCGAAGCCTTCTTTTCCAGGACCGGGATGACCAGCAGACAGTTTCCGGTGAACAGTTCGGCGCCGGCAACGAGAACCAGCATCAGGCCGACCGGGAATACACAGGAACCGACCCACTTGGCTACGGATGGAGCGGCAATGCTGACGGCAACGACCTGGCTTCCGACGGCACCGAATGCGATGTACATACCGGCAAATATGCCGAGGATCAGCATTTTGGAGATCGGGAGTTTCATTTTGTTGACACCGATGGTGACATAATTTTTGGCAATTTCAGCGGGTGAATTCATAAAAAAGTACCTCCTCACGAATATGTACACTATTATAATCCATGCAAAGAAGAAAACCAACGATAAAAAAGAAAAAGTATACTTTTTTCTATCAGACAAGAACGATACCTGAGACACCGATCCCGGAGAGGATTCACATACGGGCGCAGCCGTGTGATCGGTATGAGAAATGGACAGCCGTACCGCCTGAAAACTATTTTACAGACAGCCGCACCGTCTAAAATCTTTCTTGACGATACTTCGGTAGTATGCTACTATATCAAAGTGCTTGATTTAGCATGCTAAAGTATGAAAGATTTGGAGAGAATAATTATGAAAAGAAAAATTGCAATGATGCTCACAGCAGCAATGGTAATGGGTATGGCAGTGACCGGATGCGGAAGCCAGGCAGAAGCACC
>JAUNAK010000007.1 GCA_030527665.1 Eubacteriales bacterium | reverse complement strand
AATAGGATGCGTACGAGAGGCGAATAGAAAGCATACGGAGCGGCAGATCAACAGCTGTGCGGAATTATGTAACCTGCTGTTTTTAACAAAAAGATTGCGAGCGGTTAAGTAAATGTGACGGTGACATAATTCGCTGCAAGAGAAAATGAACAGAAAAACACATGTAAAAAGTGACAAAAATAAAATTTATGTCAACTTGATTTGTATATTGTTTCCAATGCGTTGCCTTGAATTAAGGGATAATTACCAAATGTTACAAATGAGTTAAAATAGGTATTTAAATATTAAAAATATGTGGTATAATTGTTATCGGTAGTATTTACGCTCGCGGAGTGTAGAAAAAAACGAGTGAGGGAACAATGATGAAAAAGTTTACAAAAACAGGCATCGCAGCCATATTGACTGCAGCGGTTATGCTATCCGGTATGCCTGCGTATGCAACTCCACAGGATGAAATTGATTCTGCTCAGCAGTACGTAGACAGTACCGAGACAAGCTTGATGAATGTGGAAACACGTATTGCAAATCTGGAAGCGAAGAAGGACCAGACGGAGGAATATCTGAAAGAGGTCAATAATCAGCTTGCAGAGCTGACGAACCAGCTGAAGGAGCTGGAGGTTCAGTATTCCGATAAGCAGAAGGAGATTGACAGTATCAACCTGGATCTGGCAGCTGCAGAGGCGGATAAAGCGGTACAGCATGACAATATGAAAGTACGTATTCAGTATATGTATGAGAATTCTGATTCGGCAGATGCTTTTACAGCTGTTTTTGCCGGTGCAGACTTTATGAATGCATTGTCGTCTGTAAATGACATTGCAGAACTGGAGTCGTATGACCGGGAGATGCTGCAGAATTATGTAACGATCTGCCAGCAGATCGAAGATACAAAAGCGCGTCTGCAGGAAGAGCAGGCGGCGATCGATGTACTTCGGGATAAGAGCCGTTCCAAGAAGGATGAACTGCAGACGGTATATAATGAGACTCGTGCACGTGTGGATGAGATCGCTGCTTCGCTGAAGAGTTCACAGACGGAAGCAGCTATACTGGTTCAGAATATTCTGGCACAGCAGTCGGCCATTGAGGTGATGACCCGTAATGTTGCGGAGGAAATTGCGGCTGCAGATGCGGCTGCAGGGCAGACGATCCAGACGGCATCCGATTCTTCCGGATCAACAGCGGAGATCTCCGATAACAGTGCAGCGGCATCAGAAACAGCGGATACAGGTGCAGCCGATACAACGGCAGTTGAGACACCTGCGGCTTCGAATGTATCTGAGACACCGGTAAGTACACCGGCTGCTGCCGCAGACAGTACGGCTGCGGATAACACGGTATCCGATTCGGGCAGCACGGCTTTGACAGGAAGTGATTACGGCGGACCGGTGCTTGACCGTCAGGCCGGCAAGATCCGCGGACCGGAATGTGAAGAAACCTATTACAGTCTGGAGATGTCCGGCGTTGTTGATATCATGAGAAATATGGGCAATACCGATGACTACTGGGTGCGTGATGACGGTGTAAAAATGCTTGGTGATTACGTAATGGTTGCAGCCAACCTGGATGAGCATCCGCGCGGCTCTCTGGTGCAGAGTTCGCTCGGAATGGCGATCGTATGTGATACCGGCGGCTTTGCGGTGGATCATCCGGATCGAATCGATGTAGCTGTTAACTGGTAACAGACAGCAGACAAAAACAGAAGCAAAAGAGCAAAGGACGTTTGTGCGGTGGGAAATCCCGCCTGCACGAAGTGGACTTTGCTCTTTTTTTATCCTGTTTTACTGACTTTCAGGAAGAAATATTTCATTCTTTTCGGATTTTGGCTTAATTCCTGCAGTTTTGCCTTGCACAATCCTGCATATATGTTGATAATAGATGCATATTGGGGATTTTTAACATCTTGACAGAGAAGCTGTCCGGTCTGTACATACGGGACATAGAGCTGCTTAAAAGATATGCCTCAATCTGATAATGCTGTTTGGAGGGGAATGTGAAAACAGAGAATGAACCGATTCGATCTACCTCGTCGTCGATACATACCCTGATCGGCAGATGGAAGGATGGTACCTTTTCGGAGATCCTGGATGATTGGAAATGGATCTTTCGTTACGGTTCCGGCCATAAGGCGGCTATCGTTTTATATACACTGATCGGAATAATCGGAACCAGTTTCGGACTTGCTGCCAGTGTGGCAAGTAAATATCTGATCGATATCATCACCGGCTTTCAGAAGGATAAGCTGTGGCTGGCATTGGGATGGATGCTTGGAAGTGCAGTGATCAGTATCGGACTGGCAAATCTGCGAAGCAGGATGCTGGCAAAGCTCAGTATTGCGATCAACAATGATATTCAGGCGGATGTTTTTGACCGGGTTCTGGATGCCGGATGGATGGAACTGAATCGCTTTCCCAATGGTGATCTGGTGAACCGCTTCAATTCGGATGTGAGTACGGTGAGTGCGAATGCCGTCAGCTGGCTGCCTTCGATCGTTGTGTCTGTATACAGTTTTATTGCAACGTTTCTGATCATCTGGCACTACAGCCGGATCATGTCGCTGATTGCTTTCGGAAGTGCACCGGTCATGCTGTTCTGCAGCCGGTATCTGATTCGGAAGCAGCGGCAGTTTGCGCAGAAGGTAAAAGAACTGAATTCCGATATGATGAGCTTTGAAGTAGAAGCCATGTATAATCTGGATACGATCAAATCCTTTGGAATTATGCCGTTTTACAGCCGCAGACTTCGGGAATGGCAGAAGAATTATAAAAATACAAATCTTCAATATAATATGTTTGCGATCCGGACCAATATTCTGCTGTCGGTTCTGGGGCTTCTGGTGCAGTATTCTGCATTCGGCTATGGTCTGTATCTGCTTTGGAGCAGCCGGATCACCTACGGAACCATGACGCTTTTTCTGGAACAGAGGGCAAGGCTGTCGGCTTCTTTTAATGAAGTAGTCGGCGTCATTCCTTCCTTTTTAAACAGTTCGGTTTCTGCACATCGTATCCGGGAACTGATGCAGCTGGAGAGAGAACCGCATGCTTCGGACAGCGGTCTGACTTCCGCAGATACGGGGCAGGGATTCTCCGTGTGCATGGAAAAGGTTGATTTTTCCTATGCAGACGAGGAGGAACAGGTCATTGGAGCATCTTCCTTCTATGCACAGCCGGGTGAGATCGTTGCCATCGTCGGACCGTCCGGTGAGGGAAAAACGACGATGATCCGTCTGATTCTGGGTCTGGTGCAGCCGGACCGGGGAAAAGTCTTTCTGCAGACAGCAGACGGATCCGAGCTGGAAACGAATGCAGACAGCCGTTGTCTGTTTTCTTACGTACCGCAGGGAAATACGATCCTGCAGGGTACGATTGCAGAGAATCTTCGTATTGTAAAAGAGGAAGCAGCGGATGAAGAATTGATCGATGCTCTGCAGGCGGCCTGTGCCTGGGAGTTTGTCAGCCGGTTTCCGGATACCCTTCAGCATCCGGTGGGAGAGAAGGGAAAGGGCTTGTCGGAAGGGCAGGCACAGAGAATTGCTATTGCCAGGGCAATCCTTCGGGATGCTCCGATCATGCTTCTGGATGAGGCAACTTCTGCACTGGATGTGCAGACGGAGCGGCAGGTTCTGCGAAGTATCATTCAGCATGACCCTAATCGTACCTGTATTGTGACGACCCATCGGCCGACGGTGCTGAACATGTGCAGCAGGGTCTATCGGGTCATGGATACACGGGTCACGGAATTAACGGAGGAAGAGTCCAGCCGGATGGCAATGGATTTTTAAGAACAGTTGTTGGGACACGAATCCGCAGGCGGATTCGTATGTGAGTTACTACTATGATAGATATTCATGCACATATACTTCCGGGAGTCGATGACGGTGCGGATTCCATGGAAATGGCATTGGAGATGGCAGCCGCCGCTGCGGACAGCGGTGTCCGCGGGATTGCTGCCACACCGCATTGCAGCATTCCGGGAGAGTATCAGAATTTTGCGGATGCCAGCATGGAGGAACGGCTGCAGAGGCTGCGGAACAGAGTGAAGGAACAGAAGATTCCGATTCGTATCTATCGGGGCATGGAGATTTTTGCCACGAGTGAGCTGCCGCAGCAGCTGGAGGACGGACGGGTATGGACCATAAACGGGACGACGCGGTTTCTGTGCGAATTCCGGTTTGATGAAGATCCGGGATTTTGCAATCGGATACTTGCCGCCTGTACGGCATGGGGATATCAGCCGGTGATCGCGCATCCGGAGCGGTACTATTTTGTACAGGAGGATCCGCAGATCGCTTTTGACTGGTGTACCCGCGGATATGCACTTCAGATCAATAAGGGAAGTGTGCTGGGAGCCTTTGGACCGGAAGAGGAATATATGGCACACAGCCTGCTCCATCACGGACTGGCTGCCTGCGTGGCGAGTGATGCGCATAAACCGCAGTGGAGAAGCACGAATATGGGCGAAGTGTATGCTTTGCTCCGGGCTGATTACGGGGAAGAATATACATGGATGCTGACAGAGGAGAATCCGATTCGGATCCTGAAGGGACAGGATCTGATCGGGTATGAACCGATTCCATATACATAGTGTCTGAGCACCTGGAAGGGGAGAAAATGAAGAAACTTAAAATAACGCTTCTGGTATTTTTTATCATCGTGTCGATAGTCTTTGGGATTCGATGGATTCGAAATTACCTGACAAAGGATGTAAAAGCACCGGAGATCACTGCCGACAAAGATACGATTGAGGTTTCGGTGGATGTTACCGATGAGGAATTGCTGAAAGGCATGAAGGCATCGGATAACCGGGACGGGGATGTAACGCATACACTGGTCGTTGTATCCAAATCCAAATTCATTGAGCCCGGTGTTCTGAAAGTGAACTATGCGGCATTCGACAGCCATAACAATGTAGGAACCTTCAGCCGCAAACTGGTCTATACCGATTATACCAGACCTCAGTTTTCCATGAAGCAGCCAATGGTGGTACGGCAGAGCAGCAGTTCCTACGATATCCTGGAAGGAGTCAGAGCAGAGGACTGTATCGACGGGGATATTACCGGTCAGGTGCGGATGACCTATGAAAACGGCAACTCCCGTTTTGTTATGACTGCTTCGGATTCCGAGGTGACGGCAGGAATCGAACTCAGTGTCACCAACAGTGTGGGGGATACGATCAGTGTTCCGGTCCATGTGCGATATCTGCCGGATAAGCTCTATGATCAGGCAGCACCTGCATTGTCCGAATATCTGGTCTATACCACGGTCGGGAAAAAGGTAAAACTCAGATCGTATATAGAAGGAATCTGGTATGCCGGAAATACCCGTGGATTCGGAGAGGGCAATACCTATTCCAAATCGGATGTGAAGATCGTTTCCGATGAACCGGATTACAATACACCGGGCGTGTATGAAGTAGAGTTTCGGCTGAGGGAAACAAAAGTAGAGAAGGACGAAGACGGCGAAGAGATCCGCACCAAGTCGGATCTTGGTTCCAATATACTGTATGTAGTGGTGGAGGAATAACTGATGGCTGAAATGAAAAATCGAGATCTGTCTTCCCCCATTGTGGAGAGTATAGACGGATACAGTATGGTAACCGATGTATTGAAGAGTCTGTGGGCGATTATTCTGGGTGCTGCGGCGGTTGCGATGATCGTCAACATGATGGAATGGGCCAATTACTCCAGTACCTATACGACGACGGCGACCTTTGTTGTTACCTCCAAAGACTCAGGAAATTATACCTATGTAAACCTGAATGCGGCACAGACGATGGCGGATTCTTTTACGAATATTCTGAACAGTGCCCTGCTGAAGAAAAAGGTCTGTCAGGATCTGTCTATCAGTGAATTCGATGCGACGGCATCGGCATCTGTAATTGCAGAAACAAACCTGCTGACACTTACGGTTACTTCCAGTACACCTGAGAAGGCATATCGGATCATCCGGTCGATCATGAAGAACTATACTTCACTGACGCAGTATGTATCCGGAAATATGATCATGCAGGTGCTGCAGCAGCCGGCGGTTCCCACCGGTGCCGATACGTCCTTCAGTGCGTTAAATAAAACACTGCGATGGTTTGTCTATGCATTCCTTCTGTTTACGCTTCTGTTCATGGTGCTTTCCTATCAGCATGATACGATCAAGGCGGAACAGGATCTGACAGAGAAGCTGATCACCAAGGATCTGGGAATGATCTACCATGAACGGCAGAAAGGTTTTCCGCTGAAACGGAAAAAGGAACCGCTTCTCATTACAGATGTGAACGCGGGATTCGAATACGTGGAACGCTTCAAAAAGACATCTGCACTGGTCAGTTCCCAGGCACGCAGCCATGAGGCCCGGACACTTCTTGTCACCAGTGTTGTGAAAGGGGAAGGAAAGTCCACCATTGCAGCCAACCTTGCGTTGACACTTGCCAAACAGGATTACAAGGTTGCATTGATCGATGCCAACTTCCGTAATCCATCTCTTGCGTCGATCCTGCATAAGGAAGTGACTGAGGAACAGTCTATCGGTAATCAGAGCAGTCAAGCGGGAAGAAGTATCACCTATGATGCAGACAAGAAGCTGTATCTGGGACTGGAATCACAGGCCAGAAAAAACTCTACCGATATCGTGACTTCCGATCGTATGATCCGAATCATTCAAACATTGAAGAAACATCTGGACTACATTATTATCGACAGTCCGGCGATGTCGCAGGCGGCGGATGCAGAGGCAATTGCCAGCTATGCGGACATGAGCCTTCTGGTCGTTCGCTACAATCGACTGGAAGCGCAGGACATCAACGATGCGATCGACTCTCTTCGGGACTGCAATGCAAAATTCGGCGGATGTATACTGAATGAGGTGAAAACACTTCCGGGCGGTCGAAGAGCAACTGCCGGATACGGCAGCTACGGCCGCTATGGACGCTACGGTCGTTACGGTGGTTACGGCGGATATGGCGGTTACGGTGCTTATGGCCGCTATGGTGCCTACGGACATTACGGGGCAGCAGCAATGAAAGAAGAGCATGCAGAAAATAAAAAGAAAAGCAGGAAGGAGAGTAAGGCATGAGTGAATATACCACGCAGAAAAACATGACGGAATCTCCGGACGAAGCAGGAAAAATTGATCTGATCTCTTTTTTGATGGATTATATGAACACCATGAAGCGCCTGTGGTGGATTCCTGTAGTGACAGCGGTGCTGCTGGCAGGCCTGTTTTTCCTTCGGGTACGCTACAATTACAATCCGGTTTTTACAGCGGAGGCAACGGTCTCTGTGCGGATGGCGGGAAATGCCAATAACAACGATACACAGAACGGTAACACGGCCAGTCAGCTGGGCAAGATCTTTCCGTATATCCTGACCAGCGGCGCCTTATCGGAAATTGTCGCCGAGGATCTGGGAACGAACGGGGTTGGCGGAGATATCTCGGTTAACAGTATCGACGGAACCAACCTGCTGACGATACGGGTAACTGCTTCCGATGGCCCCAGGGCATATGAGATCCTGCAGTCTGTCATTCGGAAGTATCCGGATGTTGCCCAGTATGTTGTCGGACAGACCGAGCTGGAAGTGATCGATGACAACGGCATTCCGCAGGACGGAGGCCAGCTGCGGGTGGAACGCGGATCCATGCGAAGGGGTGCGTTTATTGGTCTGGTGCTTGGTCTGATGATCCTGGCTGTATATATGATGACATTCCGAACGATCCGTTCGGCAGAGGATCTGCGTTCTCTGGTCAATGCACCGTATCTGGGAAGTCTTCCTTTCTATCGGACAAAGAAACGAAAGCGTTCGGCAGAAAATGTTATCAATATTCTGGAAGAAAATCCGGCCCCCGGATATGTGGATGCCATGCGTCTGCTCCGGACCCGTGTGGAGCGGCGGATGGAGGAACGGGAGACCAAAACGCTTATGGTTACCAGTTCCATTCCGGGTGAAGGAAAATCTACGGTTGCATCGAATCTTGCGATCTCGATGGCGAGAAGAGGAAAGAAAGTTATTCTGGTCGACTGTGACCTTCGTAATCCGTCTCAGAGAGCGATTTTTGGAGAAGAAGGTGAGTTTCCGGGACTGGAAGCGGTCATTAACGGAAAATGTGAGATCGAAGATGCGCTGGGTGCCGTACAGGATGGAAGCAGGGAACTGGATCTTCGTGTCCTGTATGGAAAAAGCAAGCCGTCCAATCGAGTGGAGATCCTTGGCAGCAGCCGCATGGGCGAACTGATCCGGTCGCTGGAGGGAATGTGTGATATTCTGATTCTGGATACACCGCCGTCAGCGATGCTGGTAGATGCCATGATGCTTGTAAAACATGTGGATCTGGCACTGTATGTTGTCATGTATGATTATGCGAGACGGCAGTATATTCTGAAGGGTATTCAGGAGCTGCATGAGATCGGCATTCATATTGCCGGCTGCGTGATCAACGGAGGCAAGGAAACAAAGGCTAAAAAATAGCAAAAGGAAGTAGGGTAGTTTTATGGAAAAAATTGCACAAATCAACAGTTTGGTAAATGGTTTTATCTGGGGTGTGCCGGCTATGATCTGCATCATCGGTGTCGGCCTTCTTCTGAGTATTCGGACCCGTTTCATTCAGATCCGCAAGTTTAAGGTGGCACTGAAATCCACCATCGGCCGTATGTTTGCAAAAAAGGATGCATCGGACGGTTCGATGACTCCCTTCCAGGCCGTTTGTACCGCACTGGCGGCAACGGTAGGAACCGGAAACATTGCCGGTGTTGCCGGAGCGATTGCCATCGGCGGACCGGGAGCGGTATTCTGGATGTGGTGCTCGGCACTTCTGGGTATGGCAACCAAGTTCTCGGAGGTTACCCTTGCGGTTCACTTCCGTGAGAGAAACAAACAGGGAGACTATGTAGGCGGACCGATGTATTACATCCGCAACGGTCTGGGAAAGAAATGGACCTGGCTTGCCTTTCTGTATTCCCTGTTCGGCGTGCTGACTGTTTTTGGTACCGGTAATGCCACACAGGTAAATACGATCACGACCGCCATTGATTCCGCACTGCTCCAGTTCGGTGCACAGTTTGATCTGTCGAAGCTGAATCTGGCAATCGGTATTATTATCGCCCTTCTGGTAGCCATGGTTCTTCTGGGAGGAATCAAACGTATCGGTACCGTAACCGAGAAGCTGGTTCCGTTTATGGCACTGCTGTATGTCATTCTTGCAATCGGTGTTGTAATCATGCATATCGGTAATATTCCGGCAGTATTTACTTCGATTTTCGCAGGCGCTTTTTCTCCGCAGGCATTTACCGGCGGAATTGTCGGAAGCATGTTCCTGAGCCTGAAAAAAGGTGTATCTCGCGGTATCTTCTCCAATGAGGCCGGCCTTGGTACCGGATCGATCGCACATGCATGTGCAGATACAAAGGAACCGGTTGCACAGGGACTCTTCGGTATCTTCGAAGTATTTGCGGATACCATCGTTATCTGTACACTGACTGCACTGGTTATTCTCTGCAGCGGTACATCCATTACCTACGGACAGGCAGCAGGTGCGGAGCTGACGATTTCCGGATTCACGGCAACCTACGGCAGCTGGGTATCCCTCTTTACTGCGGTAGCTCTTTGCTGCTTTGCCTTTTCAACGATCATCGGCTGGGGTCTGTACGGTTCCCGCTGTGCGGAGTTCCTGTTCTCCACCGATAAAGTGGTTCGTCCTTTCCTGGTTATCTATTCCTTCGTTGCGATCCTTGGTGCAACCATCGACCTGGGACTGCTGTGGGATATCGCCGATACCTTCAACGGACTGATGGCGATCCCCAACCTGATTGCCCTGTTCCTGCTGTCCGGAACAGTTGTAAAGCTGACAAAAGCGTATTTTGAAAAAACAGGTAAATGAGTCGGGATTTTTGACACCGAAACAGAATAAATGCTATCATCAATCGCAGAGGGATTTCCCTCTGCGATTTGTGTTAGGATGAGCACTTACGTCTGCAGAGCCGAAGGCGAAAGTCGAGGTAAGTACGAACTATGCAGATGCACATGGCGATAAGTGAGACAGAAAATCTTCGATTTTCGTAGTCGAACGTATACACAGCAAAGCGACCGAAGGGAAGCCTGAAGCTAGTACAGCACATTTAGAGGAAATGGCTGCAAAACGTTTCATCAGGAGCAAATGAACGGAAGAGAAAAGCGTATTGCAATTAGGGCTTAAAAGAATAAAACAAAGGAGAAACGCAAAGTGAAATCGATGGAAATTGCCGTCTATGGAAAAGGCGGGATCGGAAAATCCACGATCAGTGCAAATGTGACTACTGCACTGGCAAAACAGGGCGTGCGTGTGCTTCAGATCGGCTGTGACCCGAAGCACGATTCCACCCGGCTGCTGATGCACGGGAAAGAGATACAAACGGTTCTGGATTATTTAAAGGATCATGATAAACATCAGGGAAAACTGGAGGAAGTTCTGTACACCGGTGCGTACGGAATCGGCTGTGTAGAGGCCGGGGGACCGAAACCGGGTGTGGGCTGTGCCGGCAGGGGAATTATTTCTGCTTTTGAATTTCTGGAGATCCATCACGCAAAGGAAGCCTACGATACGATTGTTTATGATGTACTGGGCGATGTTGTCTGCGGTGGTTTTGCGGTTCCGGTTCGGCGGGAGTATGCCGATGCAGTTTTTCTGGTGACCAGCGGAGAATATATGGCGCTGTATGCAGCCAACAACATTCTTCGGGGCATCTGCAATTATGATAGGGATATCTATAAACGTGTTGCGGGAATTATTTTCAACGAGAGGAAGCTGGCAGATGAAGAAGAGCGGGTGATGCGCTTTGCTGCGGCTGTCGATCTTCCGGTTGTGGCAAGGGTTCCCCGAAGCGAAGCCTTTGCAATCGCCGAGCGGGAAAAATGTACGGCAATGGAACTGGACGGCTTTCCGGAAGTGCAGGAGGTATTTGCCTCTCTTGCAGACCGGATCTGCGGAGATCTTCCGCTGTACGCCGCAAAGCCGCTGAGTGATGATGAATTGGAGCAGGTAGTGCTGCAGCCGGGCAGGAATGGGCAGGCGGCTCTGCAGCCGGGGAAGACCGGACAGGCGGTTCTGGAAACGGGAAGAAATGAGCAGGCGGTTCTGCAGGCAGGAGGCAGCGGACAGGCGGTTCTGCAGGCAGGTAGTACCGGACAGGCGGGAAGGAATGAGCGGGATACTCTGCAGACAGGCAGAAAGGAAAAGGCGGCATGGAAGGATGCTGCGGATAATGCAGAGCGGTTCAAGGGGCAGACCGCAGAGAACACGGAAAAAAGATGGCAGACGGATGCTGGACAGAGGACAGTCAGAAAGACTCTGTACGGCTGTGCCTTTAACGGAGCAGCGACCAGTGCGGTGCATCTGACGGATGCGCATATCATTGCCCATTCGCCCCGGTCCTGTGCCTTTTTTACCTGGCAGAATATCAGCTCCTCCGGCAGAAAAAATCTGTTCAACCGGGGCATTCTGATGCCTTCTGCCATCAGTCCGAATTTTTCCTGTACGGAGATCGGACAGACAGAGGCGGTGTTCGGAGGAACAGAGAAGGTCCGTGAGGCAGTTTTGGAAGCGAGGAAAGAGAAGCCGGGTGCCGTTATCGTTATCAGTTCCTGCGTCAGCGGAATCATAGGAGATGATGTCAGAAGCCTGGAAGAACTGTCCACGCCGGAGATGCCGGTCATTATTATGGAAGCAGACGGCGTGATCGGCGGAGATTATATGGAGGGAATACGTCTTTCTCTGCATCGCATTGCTGAGAAGCTGATCGATCCGGAGGTGAAGCCGTCCGGACGCTGTGTCAATCTGATTAATGAAGCAGGTGTCTCCAACAATGTGGAAGTCAACTATCGTATTGTGGAGAACCTGCTGAAACAGCTGGATATCCGGATCAATGCCAGGTTTCTGGGAGATACGACCTGTGACCGGATGAAAAACTTTCTGGCTGCACCGCTGAATATTCTGGCAGCAGACAGTCCGGACGGTAGAGAACTGCAGACGTGGCTGGAGGAAAAGTACCACTGTCAGTTTGCACAGAGCTGCCTGCCGGTCGGTTTTCGGGAGACGAAGCGGTGGCTGTATGAGATCGCAGAGGAATTTGACTGCGTAGATCGTGTACCGGCAATTCTGGAAAAAGAAGAGGCACGATATCGGGAAGAACTGGAAAAGCTGCGTCCGTACCTGAAGGGCAAACGGCTTCTGATGACCACCATCAACACCAATATGGACTGGCTGCTGGAGACGGCAGATGACCTGGGCATGGAGGTGACATGGATCGGTGTTCTGAACTATCTGCAGATGCCTCTGCATATCTCCAATCATGATAGGTTCCAGAGGCTTGCGACGGAGGAAGTCAGCGTGCCGATCATTCAGGAACAGATACAGAAGACAAAGGCGGACATCGTACTGTCCAATTATGTATCCCTGATCGGAGAGGGGGATTTTGTCAAGGATTCTCTGTCCATGACGCAGGTAATCGGCTTCCGATCCGGTCTGCATGTACTGGAGCACTGGGTGGAGCTGCTGAAGAAAAAAGCAGCAGAAAATGCTGCGGCAGAATACACTGCGGATGGAAATGAGACAGTTCAAAACGATGCGGCAGGAAATGCTGCGGATGAAACTGAGGCGGCTCAAAACGCTGCGACAGAAAATGCTGTGTCAGGAAAGGCTGCGGCAAGTGATGCTGTGTCAGGAAATACTGCGGACGAAAATTACACAGAAGGAAAAAATGCGTCAGAAAATAATACCGGGAAAGGAGGCTGGCAGGATGATAAACAATTGTTTGAGCAGTACTTTGGATAAAAGGGAATGCATTCGTCCGGACAGTCTGACCGGAATGATCTTTGCCATGGAAGGCATTCACGGGGCCATGGTGCTTCTGAACGGTCCGATGGGCTGCAAGTTTTATCACAGCACGACCTCCCAGTTTTTGACGATGCGTCCCGCACTGTATCTGCCGGAGAAAAGTACCGGTCGGAAGGTTCCGGTGGATTACAATTATCTGAATGACTGGTTTTTCCGCCAGCCGCGGGTGCCGAGTACCTCACTGGATGGACAGGATTACGTCTATGGGACAGCGGAGAAGGTGGAGGCGGCTCTGGTATATATACGGGAGCACGTGTCCTTTGACCTGCTTGCTGTCATCAATTCTCCCGGTGCCTGTCTCATTGGCGATCATCTGCAGGAGCTCGTCAAAAGGATACTGCCTGACAGAAACTGTATCATGCTGGAGTCACCGGGTTTTTCCATGGAGTTTGACAATGGCTATGAGGATGCCGTGGTGGAACTGCTGAAGCAGATGGGCGGAAAATTAAAAGCGCGAAATCTGAAGGAAAATCCGTATGTGAGTCCGGCAGCTGAGAATCTGCTTATTCCGACCGAATGCGGCGGCTCTGCTGCCGAGCAAAGCGGCAGTGCTCCGGGGCAGTCGGAAATAACGGTGGGGGAACAGAACGAGCGAAGAAAATCGGTAAACCTGATCGGTTCCTCAATCTGGGATCGTTATGCGGAAGGTGACCGGAATGAGTGGAAGCGTATGCTGGGGCTGTGCGGCATTGAGGTAAACTGCTGTCTGTGTTCGGGAAATACGATGGAAGAGCTGCTTCGCATACCGGAAGCGGATCTGAATGTGGTCATTGACACAGCCCGCGGACGGGCTGCTGCACAGTATCTGCAGGAAACATATGGACAGCCGTTTTATAGCTGCCCGGGGCTGCCGGTCGGTTTTGCGGCGGCTGAGCGGATCATCGGCGATATCTGCAGTCTGCTGCAGGCAGAGAACAAAGCTTTTGCCGAAGACAGCCGAAGGGCAAGAGCGGTGTGCTACGGGAAGATCCGGGATATCTATGATATGTGCGGACTTCCGAATGAGGCATCCTTTGCTGTTGCAGGAAGTGAAGGTCAGAAACGGGCATTCGGAAGCTTCCTGCGCAGCTATCTGAAAATGCGGGAGGTGCCGAAGGAGGAGGCAGAGCTTGTTTTCGGCGATGCCAATACCATTGCACAGCTGAAACTGCTGGAAAAGGGAAATCATGTCTTCTGCGGCATTGAGATCAATAACCCGGGGATGGGCTATACCGATGTGATCCCGAAGACCCAGATGGGGGTTCACGGTGCCATGTTCCTTGTAGAGCAGGTGCTGAACGGGCTGATGTCCAAATTATAAAAAGCGTGTGCAGAGAGATCTGGTAAGAGAATCTGCACACGGGAGACAAACATAAAATCAGAGAGTTTGGAGCGAAAAAACAAAGAAATGCAGGAAAAGAATTTTAAAACGCAGGGAGACTTACGTATCCTTGCCGGTTATTTTGTTCCCCACCAGGGACTGTTTCTGCTGGATCTGCTATGTGCGGCCGGAATTGCCGCGATCGATCTGGCTTTTCCATATATATCCAGAGCGTGTATGTATACCCTCCTTCCGGAGCAGGCATACCGTACATTTTTTATTGTTATGGCGGTTCTGCTGGCAGCCTATATTCTGCGGTCAATCTTCCATTTTATCAATGTGTACTGGGGACACCGCTTCGGTGTGCTGGTCGAGACGGATATGCGAAGAGATATGTTTCGACAGCTGCAGAGACTGAGCTGCAGCTATTATGACCGGACACGGGTGGGACAGCAGCTGAGTTCCCTGACGACGGATCTGTTTGATGTTACCGAGTTTTCACATCATGCACCGGAGGACATTCTGATCTCGGTTACAACGATTCTGGGTGCACTCATCATTATGTTCACGATCCAGTGGCGGCTGGCACTTGTTCTTGCTGTCATGGTACCGGTCATGCTGCTGATCTTCTGGAAAATGCGGCGGCATATGCGGGATACTTCCCGTGTGGTAAAGGCAAAAACAGCGGCTCTGAATGCCGAGTTTGAATCCGGTCTGTCCGGCATGCGCACGGCAAAGGCCTTTGCCAATGAAGAGCAGGAGTTTGGAAAATTCGATACGGCAAATGTTGCATACGGAAGATCGAAATATGCGTTTCATAAGGTTATGGGACAGTTTAACGCAGGTATGGAGTTTTCACTCTGTCTGCTGCAGCTGGCCGTGATCAGTGTCGGAGGTCTGCTGATCATGAAAGAACAGCTGACGGTCATTGATCTGATCACTTTCAGTCTGTACATTGCGACTTTTCTGAATCCGATGCGGAAGCTGACACAGACGATGGAGCTGGTGGCAAACGGCATGGCCGGTCTGCACCGTTTTACCGAGGTCATGCGTCTGGATCCGGAGATCGCAGATGCGAAGGATGCAGCTGAGCTGTCCGAGGTGAAAGGTGCAATTGACATCGAGCATGTAAGCTTTTCTTACAGAGAAGGAAAAGAAGTGCTGGAAGAAGTGTCTCTGGAGATCAAAGCCGGTGAAACGATCGCCTTTGTAGGTTCCTCCGGAGGCGGAAAAACGACATTGAGTCAGCTGATTCCAAGGTTCTATGAAGCAACGGAGGGAAGTATTCGGATCGACGGCAGGGATATCCGCCAGGTGACACAGGAATCCCTGCACAAGGCGATCGGTGTGGTACAGCAGGATGTGTTCCTGTTTCCGGGATCGGTTGCCGATAATATCCGATACGGAAAACCGGAGGCCACGCAGGAGGAAATCGAAAGAGCAGCAAAGGCAGCAGAGGTCTATGAGGATATCTGCAGCATGCAGGACGGCTTTGATACCTACGTGGGAGAACGGGGCGTACTGCTGTCCGGCGGTCAGAAACAGCGGATCTCCATTGCAAGGAACTTCCTGAAGAATCCGCCGATCCTGATCCTCGATGAAGCGACTTCCGCCTTGGACAGTGTGACCGAGGCAAAGATCCAGAAGACTTTTGAGGAACTGTCGAAGGGAAGAACGACGATCGTGATCGCACATCGGCTGTCGACCGTGCGGAATGCTTCCAGGATCGCGGTAATTGAAGGGGGAAAGATCATTGAGCTGGGAACACATGAAGAGTTGATGAAGGTGGATGGGGAGTATGCGGCGTTGATCCATGCGCAGAAATTACTTCCCTGAGTCGGCGGAGCGGTAGAAACTGGAGAGCCGGGTATCGTACGCATGTCAGCGCTCGGGCTATGTTTCCTGCTGTTCAGACACGCTTTTTTATCCCCGGGTCTCGAAACTCGCAAGCTCAGACAGTCGAGACCCGGGGAAAGCGTATCTTCACAGCGGACGGAAACATGACGCAAGTCGCGCAGCCATGTGTACGATACCCGGCTCTATTTTGTTTTGGGGAGGCTCCGCCGACTCTTACGCCACACCCGATGCCGTGGGGGATGGTGAAAACCGTACCGATGCCGTAGGGGGGAATGGGGAATGATGTATCTGATGCCGTAGAGGAAATGGCGAAAGTCATTGAGGCAGTGGCCAGGTTCCTGCACAGAAAATCGGCTTCCTGGTTAGTTATCAACTGATCCTTGGTGCTATGGATACACATCAGATAGATGTGTTTTCCTGTTTTTGGGTGTGCATACAAGTATCAATAAATGAACGTGCCTCGGCGGATGATAGATTAAAATGTCTGATTAATTTTTCTTCGATAACCGATTGAGAAATATGATCCTCTAATTTATCGTTTATGAAAAGGGTTATTGCTTCAGCACGACCTTCAGCACGGGCAAATTCTTCACGTTCTAATGAATCCATATATTCTCTCCTCCAGCGCCCTCTCTTTTTGGCATTTTTTACTTCATTTGAGAGCTTTTGTGTCAATCCTGTCCTGGGTGAATTACCTGCAACAAAATCAAGAAAATCTTTTAGTTCGTTAGAGATTCCGACATCGTTTGTTCGGTCAGTACATAGAAAAATCTTATGTGTTCCATCCTGGAGTCGGTATTGGGGAAAAGAGGATTTTCTATCAAAGCAGTGTAGTTCTGTATTCAAAAAAGGAGTAATTCGAGCACTCGAATTACTCCATGGTTAAAATGATTATTTAATTTACAGCAGATGCATATCATGCAGATGGTGATTAGAGAACTGTGTAGTTACAGTCCGATATTTCCGCTGTTGAATCCGGCTTCGGATTTCTCGGTGGGCAGCCACTCGTAGATGGCTTTTTTGATGTAGGTTTCCCAGAAATCCCATTCGTGATTTCCCGGGCCGGTGAAGTAATCAACCGGAACATCATTCTCGATCAGATAGTCACGGAGAGATTCGTTTGCTCCGAGGAGGGAATCCTCCTGTCCGCAGGCCATGAAGATCTTCGGAATGTCTTTTCCTTCTTCTTTCAGTTTCTTGATGAGCCAGCGCGGGTTCTTGTCGGATTCGAGAACCTTGTCAAGGTCACCGAAAAAGGCTTCTGCATAATCTCTGGTCTCCATGAACATCGGGCTGCTGTTGTCGCGCTCCGGGAAGCCTTCTACAACGTAGGCACCGGACAGAGAAACAATGTAGCCGAAGGTATCACTGTATTTCAGACCGTTGCGCATGGCACCGAAGCCGCCCATGGATAAGCCGCCGATGAAGGTGTCTTCTCTCTTATGAGAAAGCGGGAAGATCTTTCTGGTAAGTTCTACCAGTTCTTCGCCGACGAATTCACCGTAAAGGTTATGGCTCTTTGGCTGGTCAACATAGAATGCATTTTCACCTGCGGGCATAACAACTGCCAGATCGTGTTCTTCGGCAAAACGCTGGATGCGGGTGTTCAGCGTCCAGTCAACGTGGCTGCCAAGAATACCATGCAGCAGATAGAGGGTTTTGAAAGGCTTGTCCGGACGTTTCGGCATGCCCGGGATCACGGCTTTGTCGGCCGGAAGAATAACATAGACCGGTACGGTACGAACCAGCTTGTCTGAAAATAAATTCATCTGAATAAATGCCATTGTTTTTTCCTCCTGGAATTGATGGTTGAAGTGATGCGGAGCAATACTTTGTCCCGACATCTTACTGGTTATCAGTATACAGGAAAGGGAGTGGAAATTCTACTTTATGAAAGCATTTTGACTTTTTCTTTGTTTTGTTGGAATTACAACATACGGAACAGGAATCCGGAGGTATGATGTGCATATCAGAAAAAGAAAGCTTCGCAGGAGGATTCGTTCATCGAGGTGAATCACGGGTTCTAAGGGGCTCTGGGTGGAGATAATAAACAGGTATATGGGATCAGATGGAGGAAGAGATATGATTAGACAGATCATTCAGATAGATGAAGAAAAATGCAACGGCTGCGGTGCCTGTGCATCGGCCTGCCATGAGAGTGCGATCGGCATGGTCAACGGAAAAGCAAAACTGCTTCGTGATGATTATTGTGACGGTATGGGTGACTGTCTGCCGGAGTGTCCGACAGGTGCCATTACCTTTGTACAGAGAGAGGCTGCTGCCTATGATGAGGCAGCGGTTAAGGCAAATCAGCAGAAAAAAGCTGCAGAAGCAAACGGCAGTGCGCTCCATCCGGGCGGAGGATGCCCGGGTTCTCGTGCGCGTGTGCTGAATCAGCCGGCTGCAGCTGCTCCGATTCCGGTTGCTGCAGAGCAGACAGCTGTAAATAGATCGCAGCTGCAGAACTGGCCGGTACAGATCAAGCTGGCACCGATCCATGCTCCGTATTTTGACGGTGCAAATCTGCTGATTGCTGCAGACTGTACAGCCTACAGCTATGCTCGTTTTCATGAGGACTTTATCAAGGGCAGAGTAGTTCTTGTCGGATGTCCGAAACTGGACAGTGTAGATTACAGTGAAAAGCTGACACAGATCATTGCACAGAATGATATCAAGAGCGTAACGATCGTTCGGATGGAAGTGCCGTGCTGCGGCGGTCTGGAATGGGCAGCAAAGAATGCACTGAAGGACAGTGGAAAGTTTATTCCGTGGCAGGTTGTGACCATCTCTGTTGAGGGTGAGATCCTGGGGTGAGAACCAGCGTTAGAAAGGGATGAGCTGTGTCTTTTGGAAAAGGGGAGTGTCTCCCTGAGTCGGCTGATTCCCCCTTCTTATTGAAAAGGGAGTCTCTCTGATTGAAATGAAAAAGAAGGAACGAAGCGGTTAAATGACTGGATCAACCTTCTGTTGATCAGACTTTACGGTCTGACGGACAGGAGTGATGCAGGATGCTTCGTTCCTTCTTTTACTGTATAAGGATTTGGGGTGATTGACGGCTTATTTGCTGACGAGGTTAGCCAGCAGGCTTTCTATATAGGCAGTTGTATGATGCAGAATCTCAAAGTGCAGAAGTTTCTCCGCATCCTTATCCCACAGGAACTGGACGCTTGCCGGGAATTCATCGTCGGCATCCCAGTACTGAAACCACATGGGAAGGAAGGGAAAGACCGGAAGCTGGTAACTGACGTCTCCGCCTTTCGCGGGAATTCCTCCCATATCTTCACAGACTTTACGCAGTTCATCGACTTTTCCTTCGAAGGGTTTGAGAACCTCCGGCGTCTGCAGCTTTGCCGTATGTCCGGCAGCAAGCAGTCCGCCCAGCTGATTAAGGGTGTACCAGGTTCCGGAGAGAACCGGAAGCTCCTGGACTTCTGCTGAGTGGGTGAGGACGTTATAGATCGCCATCACCACGTCTACCGGAAGCGGCTGAAAGCTTCCAGGAATAACGACATTTCCAAGTACCCGATTCACGGCATAGGTCTGTCCGAGAAAAGAAATATAGATATTTTCTTCATCTGCATCCAGAGAAAACTTTTGAATCAGCTGTTCCTGATCGAGAGTCAGGAACAGCTGACGGGAAGTCTCTGTCATGGTATCTGCATTTCCACACATAATAGTCTTGATCTCCATTCTGCTGCTCATTTTTTTAAACTATTCGTTAGTATACTACATATATCCCATATCCGTAATATAACAATATATACGCAGCGGATTTTTTCGTGATTAAACGGTGCGTTTATTGACAAACGGAAGACGGGTTTTAAAATGTTATGTATAGGAATAGAAGTATTTTATTTCCAATGTGTACATGTGGGAAGAACAAAGTGAGGAGGAACCATATGAAAAAGAAATGGATATCTGTACTTTTGTCGGCAGCAATGGTAATGACGTCTTTAAATGGAACGTCATTAGCGGTTGTACACGCGGACAGTGTGGAAGAGAACCTCAGTGTCGAAGAGGAAGATTCTGCAGCTTCATCCGGAGTTACTGAGGCAGTGGAAGACACAGAGGTCATTGTCGGTTCAGACGATGACGAAGATACAACAGAAGACGATGGAACCGGTCCGGAGATCACAGACGTGAGAATCGAAGAGTCCGGCCGGACCCTGCATCCGGGAGATACTATTCATTATTCGGCATTGATTACAGATGTTAACGGAGTTTCTGGTACAAGCGTTGTTTTTTGTATTGAGAGTGAAGATGGAGGGTATCACACATTAAACACGGAAATTGAACTGAATGAAGAGAATGGCCGTTTTGAGGGCAGCTACACTCTTTCGGAGAAAGATTTGAATGGAGTGTATTATATTTCGCAGATGGAGGCATATGATCCGTATGGTAATTGGGGATATGCTGATTTCGAACAGAACAGCAGCAATACAGTGACTTTTGAAGGGGGATCAAATGACCAAACCGGTCCGGAAATCATGGATGTGAGAATCGAAGAAGCCGGTCAGACGCTGCATCCGGGAGAAACGGTTCATTATTCGGTATTGCTTACCGATGAAAGTGGAGTCAGAGATATTAACTGTTATATCTATACAAAAACAGAAAGCGGAAGAATCGCAAAAGTCTGTGTTGAGTTTGATCGGAACGAAAAGACTGGACGTTTTGAGTATAGCAATACTTTCTCAGATACAGATCTGAATGGCATGTACTATATTGGTAGCATTACCGGCTGGGATACTCATGGCAATACTACAGAGGCGGAAATCGAACAGAATGAACAGAATGGAATAGCTTTTGAAGGCGGAGTAACCGATGACACCGCCCCGGTTATTACGGATGTAAGAGTAGAAGAAGCCGGACAGACATTACATCCGGGAGAAACGGTTCATTTTTCCGCATTGATTGCTGATGAGCATATGGGGAATAATGTGATTGCTTACCTGCGTCGAGAATATGATGATGCTGCATCTGGATATTATCTGGAACTGAATGAAGAGACAGGGCGTTATGAGGGAAGTTATACATTTTCGGAAGAGGATGTAAATGGAGTACACTTTATCGGAGAACTTGAGGCCGAAGATATATACGAGAATAAAACAATAATGGAAATGGAACAGAATAGTTCGAATACGGTTAGTTTTACCGGCGGAGTCAATGTTCCGGTGATTACGGATGTCAGAGTGGATGAAGTCGGACAAACACTGCATCTGGGCGATTCTATTCATTGTTCGGCTGCAATCACTGCTGAAAACGGAGTCAGAGAGGCGGTTTGTTATATTTATTATGACGATACCGATGATTATCGTTTCGCATCATTAGAATTAAATGAAGAGACGGGACTCTATGAAGGTACATATACATTTTCTGAAAACGATTTCGGTGGAATATATTATGTGCATGAAATCATAGTAACTGATAATAATTCCTATGAAGCAAGATTGGAAATGGAGAAGGATAGTTCCAATGCAATTAACTACGACGACGGGAATGATGAAATGGGACCGGAAATTGGTGATTATACAATTGCGGAAGCCGGCCAGACGCTGCATCCGGGAGATACCATTCATTTTTCAGTTCCTGTCACAGATGTAAATGGAATACAGTACGTAACGGCATGTCTTGGCTTTACGAATAACGAGATAAGTGAGTATTGGCGTTTGGCTGAGGTTAAACTTGAATGGAACGAAGAGACTGGTTTGTATGAAGGAAGTTATATACTTTCCGAGAAAGATTCAAATGGACAATATAGTATTGCTGACGTGCGTACAGCGGATAAGTTTGACAATTATTCGGATAAGAATTATTACTTCCTAACCAATGATATCGTGACTTTTGAAGGTGGAGTAAATGATGGAATTGGTCCGAAAATTACAGATGTCAGAATCGAAGAAGCTGGACAGACACTGCATCCGGGAGATTCAATTCATTATTCTGTAGTGATTACAGCTGTTAAAGAAATTATTTCAACAGAGCTAATCTTCAATGTTGATTGTGGCGAGGGCCGGACAAATACCATAGGTGGTGAATTGGAGCTGAATGAAGAGACCGGTCGATTTGAAGGCTGTTATACTCTCTCTGATACGGATCTGAGTGGAATTTATTCGATTTCTCAGATTAGAGCATGGGATACGTTTTATAACGGTGCTACGGAAGACTTGGAACAAAGCAGTACAAATATGGTGACTTTTGAGGGCGGAGTAGATGACCGTACCGGTCCGGAAATTACGGATGTGAGATTAGAAGAAATCGGCCAGATACTGCATCCGGGAGACACGGTTCATTATTCTGTATCAGCTGTTGATGAGAGTGGAGTAAAATTTGTTGACGGTTATTTTGGGGTTTTACAGGATAAAGGGAATTATAGAAAATGGATCAGTTTTGAATTGAATAAGGAAACCGGTCGTTTTGAAGGTACGTATACATTTTCCGATACAGATTTGAATGGGATATATTATATAAGTAGTATTAGTCTAAGGGACCAATATGGTAATGATAGTTATGTGGAGCTTGCGAATACAGATACCGATACTGTAACTTTTGAAGGTGGAGTAACGGATGAAGATTTTCCGGTAATCACGGATGCGAGAATGGAGGAAGCGGGTCAGACGCTGCATGCCGGTGATACAATTCATTTTTCAGCCGTAATCACAGATGAAACAGAATTGTATTATATGGCTCATGCATATCTAAGAACGATGTCTCAGGATGGGCATTCCTGGATTTCCGGCGGCTGGTTAACTCTCATAAGGAATAATGAAACAGGGCGCTTTGAGGGCGAATATACAATTCCTGACAGCGATGTTAGCGGAAGAGTTTATATTTATGAGTTAATTGCAAGTGATTACTATGGCCACACTACATACGAAGTATCTGACATAAATGATACAAATTATGTATTTGTTGAGACCGAGAAGAAGGAAATAAGTTGGAGAAAAATTTCGGATGTGAAGGCTGCTGAAGCTGGACAAACGGTTAAAACCGGTTCCACTGGTCATTTTTCTGTTGGAATTGATCCAATACTAACAGAGGACTATGAGTGCTTTGGATATATGCATGTAATAGAAGCAGATGGAACCGAGAAACAGGTAGGCGGCAGAATTGATTTTACCTATGATGAGAAAAGCGGAGAGTATACTGCTGAATATCCGTTTACACATACTGCGGATCAGCCCTATGGAACATATTACATCGGAGAAATCTGTATCGGCGAGAGAGGTTTGAGGCGGTATTATTCACTGGATACTTCGGATGGTATCATTTACTCTGACGAGGAGAAACCGGTAGAAGCATCCGGAATCGAACTGAATGAATCTCAGATCGAACTGTTGACTTATGATTCTGCTTCCAATAATGAAAAAGATTCCACAAAGCAGCTGCTTGCAGCAGTGCTTCCGGAGAATGCAGATAACAAAAACGTAATCTGGAAATCCAGTGATGAGAAAATTGCGACAGTAGATCAGAATGGTCTGGTCAAGGCACTTCGCTATGGTACGGCTGTGATTACGGCATCAACAGAAGACGGTAAGTATTCTGCGTCCTGTGAGGTTAGGACAAAATTCTATGATGCGGTTGTCGGTGTCAGAGAAGGAAGAAATGTTATTACGCAGAATATCGAGGATTCCATCAGCTGGATGGCAGATGAAGGAATTACCTCAGGATATGACAGAGTAAACTTTGGTTCTTTCCGGACAACTTCCCGTGCGGATTTCATTATCTTCCTTTGGAGATATGCGGGAATGCCGGCGGCAAATGCTAACAGCCAGAAGAAATTTTCGGATATTGAAGGAAAATACAACAGGAATTCCGCAACATACAAGGCAATCGCCTGGGGTGTTTCCAACGGTATTATCAACGGATACGGTGATGGAACATTTAAGCCGACAGACCCGGTAACACGCGGTCAGGTAGCTATTATGCTCTGGAGATATGCGGGTAAACCGAAAGTAAGCGGAACTGCTAAGAATTTCCCGGACGTTAAGGTGGATAAGGCGACAGGTATTACGGCCAATATGGTAGATGCTATCAAATGGGCATCTTCGGAAAAACTTGTAAACGGCTACAGCAATGGAAAATTTGAGCCGAACGGCAATTGTCTGAGATTCCAGATGTCTGTAATTATCTATCGTTTCAATAACAATATTGGAAGGAAATGATGGGTATCATACTTGCAGGGAGTACGTATGATTCGTACACCGGCAGATAATGCAGCAAGGGTCCCTTCTTCGAGTGATCGAAGAAGGGACCCTTGTGTTGTGCGTCTGGTGCGCACGTTCATTCATTTTGGACCCGGTTTCAGTTTGTCAGCTTATCGAGATAATCGACCGTATAATACCGGCTGCCGGTAAGCCAGGCACCGCCGCGGATGGCCTTGATGACCTTGCCGACGGAAGTGTAGGCATCGATGTAGTATTGCATGTTTTCTTCCTTCAGTATAGAAAGGCAGTCCCTGCTGAGCGTTTCCGGCATCATGCCGATCGTATCAATGCCGGCTTCTTTTGCTCCCTGGATCTGGGCACGCAGAAACTCTTTTTTGTCTGCACTGTTTTTCTTCGGATTGGTGAGGAAATACAGTGGTTTCATGGTATAGGAAAGCGTATTGTACAGCTCCAGCTGTTCAAGAACATCGATCCGCATATAGAAGTCGCTCTCCTGCAGTCCGTGCGCCTGTATGGAAGTACGGATCTGTTCCAGCATGGACAGAAAAGTGGAGGTGTCCGGTTTGCCGACGGACAGGATGATATGTGCCTCCTGCCGGGCGGCAGCAAGAGCAGTCATGAACTGATCCAGATCCATGGCGGCAAAGCGCTGGTAATAAACGGAATGCATGAATTCGTCGTAGGACAGAGGAGCCGGATGTGCGGTCGGCTTCTCGAGAGCTTCCAGTGTTGCCTTATCCCAGGCCTGCACGCATACGACATGTCCGTCACTGGTCATGCGCATACGGAGGCAGAACCACTTGTAGCCGTGCTGAAGGGTCTGTGTAAAGGCTTCCATGCAGTTGGTATTTTTATAACGGTACTGGATGCCGCCGAGTGCGGGAGCAAGGAGCTTCTCCGCATAGTCGATCTTCTCCGGTTTGGTAAGCGGCTGCGGCTGCAGAGTGTTGAGAAACCAGGCAAGTTCGGATTTGACCGGATGGCACATGCGGTATCCGGGAACCCGGTTCCAGTTTTTCAGTGCCCGCTGCAGCAGATCAACCGCTTTGCGTCCATCGATATCGGCGACTTCCATAAAGCGCTCCGGATGACGGATCTTCTCGCTCCAGAAGCGAAGCTTCTGATTCCAGATGAAGCCGATGCTGGGAATTCCAAGGGCATAAGCAATAATATTGGAATGCATACGTCCGGCGATAACACCTCTGTAGGTGGAGATATTTTCTACCAGAGCACGGCTGTCCACCGGACAGGGAAGCTTGGAACCGTGGCCGACGATCGTAAGCAGCTCCTCGGCAAACAATTCATCAAAGCGGTCACCGTTGGTAAACAGCTGCCAGGAACAGCCGCGGGCTTCCAGTTCACTGATCACATCGGTCCAGAAGGTGATCTGCATTTCTTTGGTCACTTCCGGGTGACCGTAATCGGCAAATAGTTTATGTCTGGTAATGCCCAGTCCGATCGTTTTGGCGTGTCTGTCTCTTCGGATCTCGTAGCAGCGGCTGCTCCATACGGCAGGATCCTTGACAGGCTTTACCCGCAGGTCTTCACGGGTCAGAAGGGTATTCAGAAAGGTCTGGATATCATCCCGGATGCTGATGCCCTTGACGCAGGGGAGATTGACAGCTGCTTTCAGCCGCTGGGTCAGTTCGCTGTCCGGATCGCAGTTTTCCACGCCGATCGCACTCAGGAATACCGGGATATGGTATTTTTCGGCTTCTTCGATAATGTCCGGAATATAGCGGAAGAATTTTTCATTGGTGATCTTGAGAATGCCGCCTGCAAAAATGACGGCATCCACATATTTTATCTGATCAAGATCTTCGGTGACGATGCTGTACCGAAAGATCTCAGCCTCATCACCGAGAATCTGACGGATCAGCCAGGCATTGTTATCTGCGAGAACAGAATCCCCGAGGTTTTTGTTGGCTGTCTGTACCAATAGTATTTTCATATATTGATGCTCCGTGTATCATAAACATGCCGCTTTGCGGCTGCAGTTAATTGCAAAGTTAATTGTGATTCTGATTTAACTTCTACAGTATACTACATCCGGGGATTTTCCCGCAATTCGGGAATTTCATGGTTGATTACCGGATGTATAGGTGTATAATCAGTAACCGGAGTTAAAACGTGTATGCATCGTATTTTTTAGTTGAATAACGATGAATTTATGTATGAAACAGGCTGTTAACTGCAGTCGGAAATGCAGATCCGGAAGCGGATCTGTATTTGGCATGGAAAGGGTGGATGAACATGCAGGATTTTGGTTTCTTACTGACATTGGCGATCATTCTGGTTTCTACGAAGCTTCTGGGTGTTGCCAGTGCGAAAGTACATATGCCGCAGGTCGTTGGTGCATTACTGGCGGGTATTATTCTCGGTCCCAGCGGCTTTGGCGTTTTGAGCAGTACGGATTTCTTTGTGAAGGCCGCGGAGATCGGTGTTATCATGCTGATGTTTACGGCGGGTATCGATACCGATATGGAAGAGCTGAAGCATACCGGGCTGCAGGCTTTTGTTGTGGCCTGTATGGGTGTTCTGATTCCGCTTATTATGTGCGGTGCTCTTTATTTCTTTTTCTTTGAGGGCGAGTTCAATACAGTAAATGTGCTCCGCGCATCATTCGTAGGTTCTGTTTTCTCGGCTACTTCGGTAAGTATTACCGTAGAGACGCTGAATGAGATGGGCAAGATCAAGACAAGAACAGGTACGACGCTTCTGAGTGCGGCCCTGATCGATGATGTACTCGGCATTATCGTGCTGTCTGTACTGACCGGATTTGCCAACGGTTCCGGCAATGTTCTGGTCGTACTGCTGCTGATCGCTCTGTTCTTTGTATTTGTACTTGTTGCCGGATTTGTTTTCCACTGGGTATTTGTGATGATCTCCAAGGAACACTGGCACAGCCGCCGTGTGGCGATCTGGGCACTGGCCTTTGCGTTCCTGATGGCTTACTGTGCGGAGGAATTTTTCGGAGTTGCCGATATTACCGGTGCATTCTTTGCCGGTCTGATCCTCTGCAATATTTCCAAATCCAGACAGTTTGTAGCCAAGAAGATCACCGTATCTTCCTATCTGCTTTTTGCACCGGTATTCTTTGCCAGTGTAGGTATGAAGACGGATCTGACGACTATGAATTCCTCCATTTTGCTGTTTGCACTGATCCTTGCGATTTTCGGCGTCATCAGCAAGATCGCCGGCTGCGGACTGGGTGCAAAAGTCTGCGGCATGACATCCCACCAGTCGCTGGTCGTAGGTATCGGTATGGTGGCAAGAAGTGAGGTGGCCCTGATGGTTGCACAGAAGGGTATCGATGCGGGAATGATCGATGCGAAGATCCTTCCGGCAATCGTTCTCAGTGTTGTTGTATCCGGTCTGGTAACACCGATCCTGCTGAAGGCAGCAATTTCCAAAGGACCGGAGCTGGTGTAAGGGGATGCAGTCTGCCTGTCCTTGCAGGAGACCAGCCTTGATTCCGGGTCTTTCCGGCAGCGGCAGCCGGTTCCTTACATACGGATCGGATCGCAGATCTGATAGAAAAGGATCCGCGTGTGGTGCTGCAGGGATGGCATGAACCGTAACAGAGGTATGTCAATTGCAGGGAATCGACAGGGAATGCAGTAGCACCTGTGAAATAAGTATGTTATAGTATAAAAAACGAAAGGAAACGGGCGTTTTTACGACCCGTTTCTTTGTTGCAAAAAATAAAGCTCTTCTGTTTGCGGGAGTAAAAACGAGAATTATGTCAGAAGATGGGGATTCTCCGGCTAAGCGAAAATGAGAATCATGTCAGAAGATGAGGATTCTCCGGCTAAGCGAAAACGCAAATCCCGCAATGGAATACTTATAAACAATTGCTTTAGCAGAAAGAAGAGGAAATCGAATGCTGGATGTATGTCTGTTGGGAACAGGGGGAATGATGCCGCTGCCGGATCGGTGGCTGACATCTCTTCTGACCAGATATAACGGAAGCAGTCTGTTGATCGACTGCGGAGAGGGAACGCAGATCTCACTGAAGAAGAACGGCTGGACATTCAAGTCGATCGACATTATGTGTTTTACGCATTTTCATGCGGATCATATCAGCGGTCTGCCGGGTATTCTTCTGGCCATGGCCAATGCGGAGCGAAGTGAACCGCTGACAATGGTCGGACCGAGGGGACTTGCCCGCGTGGTCAACGGTCTGCGAGTGATCGCACCGGAACTGCCCTTTGAGATCCGGTATATAGAATTGACGGAGCCGGAGGAGAAGCTGGAGATCAATGGCTATCACATCACGGCTTTTCGTGTGCGTCACAATATGGTTTGCTACGGATACTCCGTCGAGATCAAGCGAAATGGAAAATTCGATCCGGTTCGTGCCAGAGAGCAGGGAATTCCGCTGAAGTACTGGAATCCGCTGCAGAAAGGCTCGGTAATCGTTGACGGAGAACACACCTATACGCCGGATATGGTTCTCGGTGCAAGCCGAAAGGGACTGAAAATAACCTATTGTACCGATACCCGTCCGATTCCGGTCATTTCGGAAATGGGAAAAAATGCAGACCTTATGATTCTGGAAGGTATGTACGGCGAACCGGATAAGGATGCGAAGGCGAGAGAGCATAAACATATGACCGTGTACGAAGCTGCAGGACTGGCAAAAGTCGCACAGCCGGCACGTTTGTGGCTGACACATTTCTCACCGTCGATGATCCATCCGGAATGGTATATGAAGAATGTGAAGAAGATCTTCGAAAAAGCAGAACTGGGAAGCGACGGACGTTTTCTGGAACTGGATTTTGAAGACGAAGAATAAGGAGAAGACAGAAAGAAATGGAAGAGAAAAAAGATGTTCTGATCCTGAGTATCGAGAGCTCCTGTGACGAGACAGCGGCAGCGGTTACCAGAAACGGCCGAACCGTACTATCCAATGTTATTTCTTCGCAGATCGATCTGCATACATTGTTTGGAGGCGTTGTTCCGGAGATCGCATCCCGTAAGCATACGGAGAAGATCAATTCGGTCATTCAGATGGCTCTGGATAAGGCAGGAGTTACTCTGGATGATATAGATGCCATTGCGGTGACCTACGGACCGGGACTGGTAGGTGCACTTCTGGTCGGTGTGGCAGAAGCCAAGGCAATTGCCTGGGCAAGAAAGCTGCCGCTGATCGGCGTTCACCATATCGAAGGTCATGTATCGGCCAACTATATCGAGCATCCGGATCTGGAACCGCCGTTTATGTGTGAGATCATTTCGGGCGGACATACCCATCTGGTGATCGTCAAGGATTACGGTGAGTTCGAGATTCTGGGACGTACCCGTGATGATGCGGCCGGTGAGGCTTTTGATAAGGTGGCAAGGGCCATCGGACTGGGTTATCCGGGCGGACCGAAGATCGATAAGGTGTCTAAAGAAGGGGATCCGCATGCCATCGAGTTCCCGCGTGCAAAGGTGGTAGACAAGGGAATCAGTACACTGACCTTTGCCAGAGGCGAGCATCAGATGAGCCCGTATGACTTCAGTTTCAGCGGTCTGAAATCCGCCGTACTGAATTATCTGAATAAATGTCAGATGACCGGTGAGGAGTGGAACCAGGCAGATGTTGCCGCGTCCTTCCAGCAGGCAGTGGTGGATACGCTGGTGGACAATGCCATGCGTGCCGTAAAAGATTACGGAGTGAAAAAGTTCGCCATCGCCGGCGGTGTGGCATCCAATTCTGCACTTCGAGCAGCTATGGCAGAAGCCTGTGCAAAGAATAAGGTGGATTTCTATTATCCGTCACCGATCCTCTGTACCGACAATGCGGCGATGATCGGAACTGCGGCGTATTATGAATATATCAAGGGCAATTACAGCAGTGGCTGGGATCTGAATGCGATCCCGAACCTGAAGCTGGGAGAGCGGTAACAGATTTGCTGTTCATCTTGAGGGACATATTTTTTTTACACAAAAGCGGAAGGAGTACAGGATGGCAGACAGATGTACGGCGATCGTTGTCGCTGCAGGCAGCGGCACGCGCATGGGCGGAAAAGTGAAAAAGCAGTTTCTGGAAGTGAATGGAAAGCCGATCCTGGCACATACACTGCTGGCATTTGCAGCGTCACCGATCATTACGGATATGATCGTGGTGACAGGTGCAGACCTGCTGGAGTATGTGCAGAAGGAGATCGTGGATGCATTCGGTATCCGGAAGGTGACGAAGATCGTCCCCGGCGGTTCGGAACGGTACGAATCGGTCTATCGCGGTCTGCTGGAGGCAGAGGGCAGCGACTATGTCTTTATTCAGGACGGCGTCCGTCCTTTTGTGGATGACGCCATGCTGCAGAGGGGCTTTGAGATGGCCCGTGAAAGCGGCTGTGCCATTGCCGGTGTTCCGTCCAAGGATACGGTAAAGATCGTGGATGAAAACGGAGTGGTAAAGGACACTCCTCCCCGCTCCGGTGTGTGGAGCGTACAGACACCGCAGATCTTCCGATATGAGCTGATTCGGGAAGCTTATGATAAATTGCAGAGTGCCGACCGGACCGGCATCACGGATGATGCGATGGTCATGGAACGGATGGGACGTATTCCGGTGCGGATGTTTATGGGTGATTACACCAATATCAAGATTACAACACCGGAGGATCTGGATATCGCCGAGCGTTTTTTTGCCGGACGAGAGTAACAGCAAAACGATGATAGGAGACGAAAATGAAGAGAAAGACCAGTCTGGACCTGATCCGGTGCATAGCGATTCTGATGATCGTAACCTATCATTTTTGCGTTATTATGCAGCAGACGGATTCTGTATTCTGTACAACACCGAACGGAAGCTGGGGAATCATCGGAACGGCGATGTTTTTCATGCTGTCCGGCTATCTGCTGGAGGGCAAATGCCATCGGGAATTTCATATCCGGAAGTTTTATAAAAGCCGTTTTCTGGCGATCTTTCCGCTGTTTTATATGAACTGGATCGTTGGATATGCGGTGCAGGTGCATCGTTATCAAAGCTATTTCTGGGGCGGGGAGCCGTGGAAACTGATCCTGACGGTTCTGGGCGTGGACGGTTATATGCAGTGGTTTGAATACGACTGCTATTATGTGGTCGGTGAATGGTTTACCGCTGTGATCATCGGAGTATATCTGCTGTTTCCGCTGCTTCGCAAAGGGTATAACTGCCACATTCGTATTACGACTGTTGTGCTGACGATCCTGTTTGTGCTGCAGGGGGTCCGGCAGCATATCTATGTTCCGGCAGATGCCACATTGCTGACCGGTCTGTTTCTCGTGTGGATCGGTATGCTGATTCGCAGGTATCATCGATTCTTTGTGAGCAGCAATGGATTTCTGGCAGCTGCAGCGGCTGTACTGCTGCTGGAACTGACAGTAAAAATGCCGGGACAGGATTTTCGTCAGGTGTATTGGTCTGTTCCGCTGGCATTTGTGATCTTTACGGTCTGTCTTCGTCTGTTTGACGAAATCAACGGAGAGAGCAGATTCGGCTGGGTGGCCGGTTACTTCAGTGAGATTTCTTACGGACTCTATCTGTGTCACCATTTTCTGATCTATCTGAGTACAGCCTTTCTGCTGCAATACATGGATCAGCCGGTGCAGCTGTTCAAGGGATATCTGATCGATCTGCTGCTCGGATTGCTTTTGGCGGCAGTATTTACGTTCAGCTGGAATAAAATGCAGCTGTTTGGATATCGGATCCGTATGCGAAGCATTCTGAGAAAAAATCAATGAAAATCAATGAGAGGAAACAACGGATACAGAAGTGATTGACAAACGTGTGTTTTTTTGCTAGCATACAAGTGTTGTGAATTTCATACATGCAGAGGTATCGAAGTGGCCATAACGAGGCGGTCTTGAAAACCGTTTGGGGGCAACCCCACATGGGTTCGAATCCCATCCTCTGCGCTTCAGAAAATCGGAAACCCGTAAGGGCTTCCGATTTTTTTGCGTAAGTATTTATTATTCAAAAAAACTCCGCAGGGGGAGAACCCTTGCGGAGCGGATGGCGTAAGTTATTTTCCTGCGGCAAGCAGCTGGAAGCTGTAAGCCAGGCAGTTTTCAACGATCGGTGCGATTGCCTTTCCCTGTTCTGCAGGATCCAGGGAGTCTGCATAGCGGAAACCGAAGAAGCAGTAACCTTTGTGATATTTTCCGTAGGTATCCAGACAGCGTTTTACTTCTGTTTCAATGATTTCATTGGAAGCATCGATACGAGCCGGTTCACCATTGGTGTCATATCCGCCGATAAAGCCGATGCGGTCACCGTATTTTTCAATAAGTCCGCAGATATCGTTGCTGATCTGAACGGAGGTCCATGCAGCCCAGCCGCAGTCGATCATATCTTCAACAATTGCTTCTGCATAGCCGCAGCAGTGGAAAAGCGGAATCACACCGCGTTTGATGCATTCCTGTGCGAAGCGTTTGTGATGCGGTTTGATCAGCTCACGATAGGTGTTCGGAGACATGAACAGGTTTCTCTGTGTTGCACAGTCATCAAAATAGGTGATCGTATCCGGATGATAAGCGTCGATGATGTAATCCAGAGCGGCAATCTTGTAATCGGTAATGGCTTCCATCAGTTCATATGTGTCATCCGGTTCTGCTGCCAGGGAGATCAGAGCATTTTCAAATCCCATCAATGCAGCCAGACGCTCGAATACACCGTTTCCGAAACCGAAATCAACGGTTTCAAAATCACGGTTCGGCTCACCAATCATCTTGCATTCGGCTTCATATGCAGCTTTCCAGTCGAAATCTGCAGGATTCGGGATGTGTACTTTATCACGCCATTCGGTTACATCATCCAGGATCGTGCTGTTGCAGTCCGGAATTGCAGCACCGCCGCCGGTGGACGGATACTCCCAGCGAATGCCGAAGCCGTCCATGCAGTCACCGAACTGGTCACCTTTTTCGATGGAAGGACCGTTGATTGCACCGAAGCCCATTACTTTATTTCCAACGAAAGAATTGGGAACAAGAGTTGTCGGTTTGTGGTTAAGAAAGTTCACGTAGTTGCTTTTGAAATCAAATTTTGGCATTTCCGGCATAATAGTACTCTCCTTTGTTGATAAAAGACAAGTTGTTAAATACATAAGGGACTTCCGTTTACAGGGTTGAGTCCCTGTTTTTTTGCAGTTATACTGTTAATTAAAGTATATATATGTGTATAAGGAATGAGAATGTCCTGAAATAACGATTCATATATAGGAGAGAAATAGAAATGGTTGTCTAATATGGACAAATGGAAGAAACGGATAAGAACGGAAAGAGGAAGAAATGAGACTGAGTATGTCATTGCTCTCCCGGTATCTGAAATCATATCGGCAGGAGTGTCATATTTTGGAAGATGCAGCGACAATTAAGGGAGTACGTATGTTTTCGGAGCTGCAGACAGAATACTCAACGGAGTATGTATATGTCGGAGCTGCAGCCGGATATTTTGAGGATCCGCGTTATCAGGGAGCGATGCTTCTTGCAAGCGGGCAGAATCAGATCCTGTGCTTTGGGCAGGACAATGAGCAGCTGCTGAATGATGTACTGGCAGCATTTGAATTTTACGGAAGAATCGAACAGAGGCTGCTGTACCTGGCCTCGGAGCATGCACCTTTAAAAGACATGCTGCAGGTACTCGATGCGGTGATCGACGATCCGGTCTTTGTTTTTGATATCCGCGGCCGGCTGGCAGAGGAAAGAAACGGGGAATATCTGAATGATCCGGCTTTGCTGTCCATGGTACAGGACAGCCGTTTTTTGAACCAGACGGTACTGGAAGATGTGTTCCTGAACCGGGAGGGTGGAATCAGCCATGATCTGACCGATCAGCCGCAGATCCTGCACAGAGCAGAGGCACCTGATATAGAATGTGTAGCAATGTATCTGTCACAGAAGGAGGAACATGCAGGGTTTGTTATGTTTTTTCCTGTAAGCAGGCTGGGAATAGAAGCGGCTTTTGTTCTGGAGCCGCTGCTTGCGTCGGTGTTTGCACAGGCGGCAGAGTTTACGGCGAAAGATTCACTGAGTCAGAGTTCACATTCGATTCTGCTGCGGCTTTTGCAGCAGGAATCGCTGGATGAAATGGTTCTGCAGGGATTCCGGGAGAATCTGGCGGTGGAGGGCGAAGCGATTCTGCTTGTCTTCTACAGTACGGCAATTCAAAATTATACGTTCCGGCATATGCTGATCCGGCAGATACAGAAACGGAAGATTCCGGGTATATCCTGTGAGTTTGACAATTTTGTCGTTGCACTGACGGATGATCGGCATGCTGATACGATTCTTGAAAATCTGCGCAGTGAGCTGGGAGGAAGAAGGTTCATTGTCGGTGTTTCCATGCCGATCCGGGAGATCGAAGAGATCTATACGGCATACCAGCAGGCACTCTTTGCATTGCGGACCGGCGGAAAGCCGGGGGTATGGTACTGTAAGGACGTGGCACTTCCGTATATGCTTTCTGCCTTATCGGAAAAAGAGATGACAATGAAGCTTCTGCATCCTGCGCTGCCGATGCTTCGGCAGTATGATGAGCAAAATCATACCTGTCTGTACGAGACCCTGCATCTGTATATTCATACAGGAATGAGTCAGACACAGACGGCGGAAGCATTGTATGTACATCTGAATACATTGAAATATCGGATCCGCCGCATCCGGGAACTTGGACATATTGATTTTGAGGATCGGAACGAGATCTTCTATCTGGAATTGTCCTATGCGCTGCAGGAAGCAGCAGATAAACAAAGAGGAGAGACAACAGAATGAAATGTCAGATCGATATGTATGCAGGGCTTCTGGGCTGCGGTAAAACAACGCTGATCAACCGGCTTCTGCAGACGGAATATGCGGGAAAGAAAGTGGCAATCATCGAAAATGAGATCGGAAAAGTAAATCTGGACGCAGGGACTTTTCAGGCGGATGACCTGACGATCCGACCCATGACAGGCGGCTGTGTATGCTGTACGGTAAAAGGCGATTTTACTGCAGCCGTTGAGCGGCTGGTTCGTGAGGTCGATCCGGAGTATATTGTGATTGAGCCTACGGGAGCAGCAGATATCAGAGGAATGATCGAGGCATGCAGAGAACCGGAACATGCAGAGCCGCGCCGGCTGGTAATGATCGTGAATGCACGAAGGCTTCTGCCTTTACTGCAGGTGGTTGGTCCTTTTTATAAGGAGCAGATCGAAACAGCTTCCTGTATTTATATGAATTTCACGGAAACGATGACGGAAGAGGCAAAGCGGGAAGCAGAAACGGCAATTCGCCGGATCAATCCGGAGGCATTGCTGATTCGGATTCCGGTGGCAGAGATCACAGCGGATACGTTTGCAGATGCAGGATTTCACCAAGGCAGTACAGAAAAAGGAAGCCTGACAAAGAGAAAGAACCGGTTTCCGGAGATACAGTCTCTGGATGAGGAGAAGCGTATACGGATGCAGGGAATCGGAAAACAGAGAGATGTTCTCTATACGTGGACGATGACGCAGGAGCATCCTTTTTCGGAAGCGGAATATCGGGAATGGAAGCAATGTCTGGCGGATCCGGCATATGGGGATCTGTGGAGGGCAAAGGGAATTGTTTCGATGGAAAACGGAGAAAAGCGCAGGCTGGATCTGACTTTTGGAGATCTGTACGAAAGGGAGCAGGAGGCTGCTGCGGATGAAATTTGCGGACAGCTTGTGCTCATAGGAAAAAGAATCGAACGAAGAAAGTGGATGGAGACGTTCGGCGGAAAAAAAATAATATAATGGAATTGCTTGCGTGAAAGAAACCGCAGTGCTCTCATACCGTTTAAACGGCTGTATGAGAGCACTGCGGTTTCTTTTTCAGTAAATTAATTGTGTGAAGGATGCATGGACAGCTTGCGCCGATAGCTCGTGTATGCAGGTACAGCTTGTGCATGCATGAGTCGTACATGTAGGAATCGCATATGCAGAAATCCTGTTTCAGATTTCATGCACCTTCCGGAACTGCATTTCTACCGGTGAATAGTCTCCCCAATAAGGCGGAAGGAGAATGCCTCCGTTCATCAGGGCAGCACCCGTGTAGACGGCGTCAGTGCCCGAAAGCGTATAGCATGCTTGTGCATCCAGTCCCTGCAGCCGAAGGGCGGCCTGCTTCATATTCGGCTGAGCATGGAAGAGCATACCGTGAACAAGGACGGTTTCCTTGTCGTCGGATACATAGCTCCAGCATGCATAATTGTCCTTTGTGGGATCGGAGAGGCGGTAATAGCTGCCGTTATGAATAAGCGGACCGATGGACTTGAAGCTGCGAATCTGTTCGGAAACAGCATTTTTTTCCTCTTCGGAAAGCAGACCCAGATCCAGTTCGTAGCCGAAACTTCCGGCCATGGCAGTGACTGCTCTGGAAGTAAGCGGGGTAATTCTGCCGGTCTGGTGGTTGGGAACGACAGATACATGGGAACCAACAGCCGAGATCGGGTAGATAAAGGAGGTTCCGTACTGGATCTTTGTTCGTTCATAGGCATCGGTATCGTCGCTGCACCAGATCTGCGGACAGTAGTAGAGCATGCCGGCATCGAAACGTCCGCCGCCGCCGCTGCATCCTTCAAACAGAACATCCGGATATTTCTGTACAAGGCGTTCAAGGAGGGCGTAGAGTCCCAGAACATACCGGTGAGACAGTTCGCCCTGCCGCTCAGGGGAAAGCGCATGGGAATACAGGTCGCTGATGCTGCGGTTCATATCCCATTTGATGTAGGTGATATTGGCACTGTCGAGAATGCCGCTCATTACCCTGAACAGATAGTCCTGTACATCGGTTCGGGACAGATCCAGTACCAGCTGGAAGCGGCCGCGCATGGGGGCTCTCCCGGGAATGCGGATCGCCCAGTCGGGATGCTGCCGGTACAGCTCACTGTCCTCCGAGATCATCTCCGGCTCGAACCAGAGACCAAACTGCATACCGAGTGCATTGATACGTTTTACCAGTTCCGGGAGGCCCCCCTTCAGTTTTTGTTCATTTACAAACCAGTCACCCAGTCCGGAGGTATCGGAGTCACGCTTTCCGAACCAGCCGTCATCCAGAACCAGCATGTCCACGCCAAGTTCGGAAGCACTCTCGGCAATCTGCAGGATCTTTTCTTCGTTGAAATCAAAATAGGTTGCCTCCCAGTTGTTGAGAAGTACCGGGCGCTCGATCAGCTTATACTTTCCGCGGCAGATATGGCGGCGAATGATGCTGTGGAAATGATGGGACATTTCCGCAAAGCCGCTGCCGCTGTAGGTCATGACGGCCTCCGGTGTCTCGAAGATTTCACTGCTGTTCAGCGTCCATGTGAAGGTATCCGGGTTGAGTCCCAGAAGCAGACGGACCTGATTCAGCTCATCAAGCTCAGTCCGGATCTTAAAACTGCCGCTGTATACGAAGAAGGCACCGATGCATCGGCCGCTCTGTTCGGTACAGTCGGGGGAGCACAGGATGACCGAAGGGTTCTGCTGGTGGCTGGAGGTTCCGCGGCTGCTGGAAATCTCCTGTACGCCATGCAGAAGAGGAAGGCGCTCCGCCTGCCGTTCCATGGCATGCCGGCCGTGGAAATGCAGCTGCTCCCAGCTGCCATACGGGAGATCCAGACAGAGGCTGGCTGCTTTCCGGAGGCGGATCGGTTCGGTTCCTGCATTGCGGATGACGGCGCAGCGGGTAATGACATCGTATCCGGCAAGGATTCCGTAACGGAGGGTGACTTCCGTTTCACTTGCCGTGTCTTTCAGATAGATCTCCAGCGTTTCTGCTTCGTCTTCGTCTGCATAGACAGCCGGAAGACCGGTGAGGGAGTATTTTCCTTTGTGAAGGGTATAGCCGGTATAACGCAGATCCAGGGCGGTGCTTCCGTCAGCATGAGTGATCGAAACGGCAGCGCTCCGGTAGTCACCGATGCCTTCGCAGGCGTATTCCAGCGGCTGTGTGTGGAGCGAATAGGTACGGTCATTTCCGGCATCGTAGGGATTTCCTGCAAAACCTACATCGGGATAGGAGAGCAGATAGGACATCGGTGTGCCGACTTTTTCGCCATACCACAGATGGCGCAGCACATCGTATTCATCCGCCTGAAACTGGTATTCGGTATTGTCGGTAATAAGCTGAAACATTCTGTTTTCTTCATTAATAATAACTGCCATAGTAATAACCTCTGTATAGTGGGATAGCAGCAGACGCGCTCGCGCCTGCTGCTGTTGTTTTGAAACTGTTTGGGAAGGCTAAGGGCCTTTCTGTTCATGTATTCAGCCTTTGACTGCACCGTTGGCAACGCCGCCGATGATGCTCTTCTGACAGAGAATGTAGAAGATAAGGATCGGGATCAGTGCCAGCAGATAGGAAGCAAATGCCAGGTTGTAGTTTGTACCGAACTGTGTCTGGAAGTTCAGCTGTGCAAGCGGAAGCGTTGTGCTTTCCGAACCGGACATGATGACCAGCGGTGTCATTGCATCGTTCCAGGTGCCGAGAGCGGTAAGGATGGCAACCGTTGCATGCATGGGTTTCATCATCGGAAAAATGATCGTCCAGTACGTTTTCCATGCGGACGCACCGTCGATATCCGCAGCCTCTTCCATTGCCACAGGAACATTTTTGAGATAGCTGCTGTAGAGCATAACGTTCATCGGCATATAGAATACCACATAGAGGAGGATCACACCAAACATGTTGTCAATGCCAAGGCGTGCAGTTTCCTTAACCAGCGGCATCATGAGGATCGCAAAGGGGACGAACATTCCGCTTACGATGTAGAAGTAGACCATGCGGATCTTTTTGCTTTTCCCCATGGCTCTGCCAAGTGCATAACCGGCCATGGAATGGATCAGCAGAGAAAGCAGGATCGTTCCGCCGGTGATGATCACACTGTTTGCCAGGGATCTCCAGAAATTGGTGACACGCATGGCTTCTGCAAAGTTTGCCAGCGAAAAGGTTTTCGGCAGGCTCAGTGCTCCGGCAATGTCATTGGTCATGGAGGAGGGCGATTTGAGTGCGATGACAACGGTCATATACAGCGGAAACAGGATCGTTATGCTGCCGATAATAAGAAGAACGGTAACCGGAATATTTGCTTTTTCTTTTTTGGGTTTGCTGCCGGAAAGCGGCTTTGTATTTGTACTCATAACTGCTGCTCCTTTCTGTTAGAGATAACAAGCTGTAATACAGAGATGCTGACGATCACAACAAAGAAAACGACAGCATTTGCACTCTGGAAACCGAACTGTCCGCCGTCCATACCGTTGCGGTAGATCAGGTAGGAGATGGATTCGGTACTCTGCGCGGGACCTCCCTTTGTAAGGGCCATGATCTGGTCAAATACCATGAGCATGTTCTTGGTACTGAGGATCAGATTCGTCGATACGAATGGAAGCAGCAGCGGAAGCGTAAGCTTGCGGAAGGTATACCATCTGCCGGCTCCGTCGATGGAGGATGCTTCATAGATCTCGGTGGGGATCGTCTGCAGACCGGAGATGAAGATGATCGTATTCATTGCAACACTCTGCCATACGCCGACGATGAGGACACCGACCCATGCCCACTTTTCACTTGCCAGGACACTGCTGCTGAGGAAGCCGATGCCAAGGGCTTTTGCAGCGGTCGGGATGATGTAGGTAAAAATAAAGCTGAAGATGTAGCCGACAACCAGTCCGCCGAGAATATTCGGAAGGAAATACAGGCCGCGGAGCGTATTTTTGAATTTAATCTTGCTGTTCAGTCCAAGAGCGAGAAGCAGGGAGAGAACATTGACCAGCACAGTACCGCAAAGGGCATATTTGAAGGTAAACAGGTAGGATTTGCCGATCCTTGCGTCCTGAAACAGATCCCGGAAGTTTCGAAGACCGACAAAATCGTAGCTGCCGTAGCCGCGGTAATTGGTCAGGCTGTAGTAGGCACCGGTGATCAGCGGAACCGTATTGAAGGCAATAAAGAGAATGAGCGCCGGCAGAAGCATCAGCAGATAGGTTTTTGTTCGTTTGGACATGGTCTTGTTCATTTCTGTCCCTCCTCATATTTCCTTACCTTTTCGATCAGGTCACGGTTGTAGCGGATCCATTCGCTGTCGAATCTTGCCAGGAAGGTCCCGGCTGCGTTGTCGGATGTATCCATGAGATAGGTCTGGATCATGGCATCCACACTCATTTCGCTTGGATAATGATGATCGTGGAAATCGGACATCCGATCCGCTTCAATGTAAGTTTTCATTCCGTCAAGCATGGATGGAAGCGTGAAGTTACCTTTTTTACAGGGAACGGCACTTTGGTCATCCAGATAGATCTGGATGGTTTCATCCTCGTACAGGAAACGAAGTACTTCATAGGCTGCTTCCTTGTTTTTGCATTCCTTCATAACGGAGAACTGCAGATCCACACCGGAATTGAGAACATTGTCTGCCTCATCCTCATTGGCGGGGAAGGGGAAGGAGTCGATGTCCATATCCGGATTTACGGACAGAATCTGCGGAACCGCATAGCTTCCGATGGGATACATGGCCGATTCGCCGCGGGCGAAGGCTGTGCAGGCATCGTTGTAGCTGTAGGCATAGGGATTGGGTTCTGCATAATCCAGAAGGACCTTGATCTTATCTGCGGTTTCCGCGTATCCTTCGGAGAATGTTGTTTTTCCGGCGTTTACCTGTGCACAGATCGAGGCATCTGACAGGCCGACCGCAAGTGCATTCCAGGGAGCAAGGGTGGTCCAGGTATCCTTGTAGCCAAGGTAGAGCGGGTACACATCCGAGGTCTGACGGATCGTTTGACAAAGTTCATTGAATTCGGTCCATGTCGTCGGGATCTCCCAGCCGTTTTCCCGGAACATTTCCCGGTTGTACAGGATGCCGGCTGCGTTAGCCACATAAGGAAGGGCATAGATGCCGTCCTGCGGAATAAATTCCAGATCCTTCTCGATCTGCATATAGGCTGGCTTGATCGATTCGATGCCGTCAAAATCGGATATATCCATGAACAGCTCGGCGTCCAGGAAGTTGGAGTAGTTGATGTCGCCGCCGATTCCTACGATGTCCGGATAGTCTTCCTTGATGAGCCGTGTCTTCAGAACGGTCATGGCCTCATTGGGAGATTCGATCTTCAGCTCGATGTCATCATGAGCTGCATTGAAGCGGGCTTCCATTTCTTCAAAGGCCTTAACGGCTTCCGGTTTGTACTGAAGCATGCGGATCACGGTTTTTCCGCTGCTGCTCTCCGTTCCGCATCCGCTCAGCGAACCTATGGAAAGTGCAGTCGTAAGGGCTGTGAATACAGCCAGAATCTGTTTCCCTCTCATTTGTATACCTCCTCGAAGTATTCTGCAGTATCATGTATAAAAAAGAGATATCCGGTCAGACGGTCAGGTGCTCTCTTTCTTCGTTGATTTTATTAAAACACCCATTTTGCAATCGGTAAATGGCAGGTTTCCATGATTTTTCACCCATTATGCGATATTAATCGATGTAACGGAAAATGAGGTTGCATTATGGTATATTGCGTGTTCTAATAAAAAATAAGAAGGAGGGCAGGGGGATGAGTGATATCTTTTTTTCCATCTTTCCGAATGAAAATTTCGTGGATCTCGGCCTGTTTCAATATGGAAGGGAGCAGTGCGAGGCGGCGCATTCCTATGGACCGGCGAAGCGGAATCACTTTTTGTTTCACTATGTCATATCCGGAGCGGGGACACTTCTTGCAGATGATTCAAAAGGGGAGACAAGGACCTATCATATCAAGAGCAACCAGGGGTTCATGATCTTTCCTGACCAGATCAATACCTATATTGCGGATGAGCGGAATCCCTGGGAGTATATCTGGATCGAATTTGACGGTCTTCGGGTAAAAAGTCTTCTGGAAATGACCCGGCTGACAGAAGATGATCCGGTTTATCGTCCGCGGTTTAAGGATGTGAGAGAGGAAATGTTCGGAGAAATGGCCTATATTGTCGATCATGCGGATTCTTCACCGTTTCATCTGATCGGACATCTGTATCTGTTTCTGGATGCACTGGTCCGGTCGATTGCTGAACTGAAAGTAACGACGGGAAGCAAGCTTCGGGATTTTTATATTCAGGAAGCCATCGCCTATATCGAGCACAATTATCAAAATGCGATCAGTGTCGAGACGGTGGCGGAAAAATGCGGACTGAACCGCAGCTATTTCGGCAAGATCTTCAAGGATGCAATCGGAAAAACACCGCAGGAATTCATTCTTTCCTATCGAATGGCAAAAGCAGCGGAGCTGCTGAAACTGACAGCCATGAGTGTTGCGGATATTGGCAATGCCGTCGGGTATGAGAATCAGCTGCATTTCTCGCGGGCGTTCAAAAATATTTACGGACTTCCTCCGCGGGAATGGCGGAATCAGCATAAGATCAGGTAAGGCAGATACAGAGCACAAAGACATGCAGAAATGCAGGTACGCAGAAAAAATACATACAAAGTGCATGCAGAGAGCTTTGACGCAAAAAAACGCTCTCGATCAGGAAAATATACATACAACGCACATGTATGCAGAGTACAGTCATGCGGAACAGTCTTATGAAGAAAGGAGCAGTATATGTTAAAGAAAAGGGAATACATCGGACTGTTTATCTTATTTATTATTTCGGTTGGTTTGAATCTGGCGATTGGCTTTGGAGCGGGGATCCTCGATGCCCGCAGTGATGTGGACATCCCCTGGTGGCTTCCCAGTCTCCTGTGTGAAGCGGCGATCGTTCTGCCGGCTTTCATATATGTAAAGGTAAAAGGCGGCTCGATCCTGTCAACGGTACATTTCCGCAGAGTTCATGGCAGCACGATCTTCAAAACGCTGCTTTTGTCACTTACCGTTACACCGGTCTATATGTTTGCCAATGTTCTGTCGCAGCTGCTGGTTCCCAATACCGTGGTGCAGGCTGCAAATTCTCTGCTGGCAGATGGTGTGTGGCTGACGTTCCTGTTCACCGTAGTCGTTGCACCGATCTGTGAGGAACTGTGTTTCCGCGGCGTATTTCTGAACCGGATCCGCAGGGTAAGTTCACTTGTGCCGGCTGTTGTGATCTCAGCACTTTTTTTTGGAATCATCCATCTGAATCTAAACCAGTTCTGCTATGCCTTTGTACTGGGAATCTTCTTTGGATTGACAAATGCCGCCAGCGGCAGCATTTATACATCGATGATCATGCATGCGGTGATCAATACCATCGGTACGGCAACGCTGTATATGGGAACGCTGGCTTCGGAAGCGCTTGGACAGGATCTGGCAGAGGCTGCCGAAGAGGCCAGAGCAAGCGAAAGCTATTTTTCAGGGCTTGGCATCTATGGTATACTGGCAGCTGTCGGAGTAATACTCAGTCTGCTGCTGATCCGCAGCATAGCCAAAAAAGAAGGAACCTGGAGGAAGTAATCGAATGTTTCAATATGTCTGGCCGCTGGCCCTGGTCGGATATTTTCTGTTTCACGAGGCGATTACATGGAACAAGATCGCCGGTGCTGCAGTCTGTCTGGGAGGACTGGCACTGATCAATTTAAAGTAATACGGGTAAGCGTGTATTGAGAGGGAAAGCATGAAAACACTGTTTAAAAACGGATTCTTATACGACGGTACGCAGAAGGCACCGGTGAAGGGCGATCTTCTTATCGAGGACGATCGTATCCTTCAGGTGGGAGGATCCATTGAGGAAGGGCGTCTGGAGGCACAGGATCGGATCATTGATGCCGAGGGACTGATGGTCTGTCCCGGTCTGATCGATGCGCATTCACATAACGATTTTTTCTATGACAGAGAGAATGCGGAAAAATATTACAGACCCTTTATCGAACAGGGAATCACCACACAGATCACCGGGAACTGCAGTTTTTCTCCGTTCGGAATGGATCCGGATACGCCGTATCGGGACAAGATCGGCGGAGGCTTATTCGATGCACTGCATCCGGGAAGCTTTGCGGATTTCAAGAAGAGGGCAAAAGGAAAACTCTATGTTAATCTGGTTCCGCTGATCGGACAGGGATCGGTTCGTGCAGGCATGACCGGTTTTGATCCGACGCCTTACACAAAGGAACAGATCGAAAAGGAGCTGACCTATGTACGGGAGGCCATGGAAGGCGGTGCCTTTGGCGGTTCACTTGGCTTCATGTATGAGCCGGACCGGTATGCAAAAGAGGACGAGATTCTTGCTTTTGCTTCGGAGATCGCCAGATATGACGGTATTCTGACCATTCATCCCCGTGCCTGTTCCGCAGTCAGTGCGGATTATCCGCTTTTTACATCCAAATCCCATCTGGAGCTGGGACTGGATGAGGCTGTGAATATTATGAAAAAATCCGGCTGCCGGCTGGAGTACTCCCATCTGATCTTCACCGGAGCACGCAGCTGGAAGCTCAAGGACAAGATGCTGACCGTATTCCACAAGGAGGCTGCAGCAGGTTCCAGACTGGCTTTTGACAATTACGCATTCCACTATGGTGCTTCGGTTATCACCGTTGTATATCCGGAATGGTATGCATCCCTCTCCAAAGAGGAGGCGGCAAAGCCGATCAATCGTCTGAAACTGGAGCTGACGATCCTCATGTATCGAAAGGTGCTGGGAATCGACTGGGAGGATCTGGTCGTTGCTTATATCTCCGATGAACATCCTGAATACGAAGGCAGAACCGTCGCAGAGATCGCAGAAACCGAAGGCTTGTCCAAGCTGGACGCCTATCTGAAGCTGGTGGAGCTGTCCAATCGAAGCGGCAGCATTTACCTTGGCAAATATTACAATGCGGATATCGTTCGCACACTGATGGAAGATGATCTGTCAATCTTTATGACCGATGCCTGGGTAGAAGAAAAAGGACTGCAGAACATTGCCGCATTCCAGACCTTCCCGCAGTTTTTTCTGCTGGCAAAGCAGTATGGAATTCCCTATGAGAAGATCGTCAACAAGATGACCGGAGCGACGGTCGATCGATACGGTATCCGGGAGCGGGGATATCTGCGAGAAGGATATAAAGCGGATATCACGGTTCTGAACGTGGATGAAATGCGTGTGAATGAGAAGAAGCCGGATACCAGACCGACCGGCATCCATTATGTCTATGTGAACGGAAAGGCCGTCATTGCGGAAGGAAAGTATCTGGGAGGAACCGCAGGAGAGGTAATTCTCAAGAAATGATATAATCAGAAAATTTATAAGAAGAAAAAACAGCGCAGGGAACCATACAAAGTTCTCTGCGCTTTTTTGTATCAAAGGCTGAAGCTGCTGTTGTTTTTGATCAGGTACCATCCGGAGAAAGCAGAGGTTTATGTTGCATCATCCGGGGAGACCAGAAGTTCAAAATGATTCCGTTTCGTCAGCAGAATGCCTTCTTTCTGCAGTCGTGACAGCTCTGCAGACATGGCTGCACGTTCGACACAGAGATAGTCGGCAAGCTCCTGACGGTCATAGGGGATGTCAAAAGAAAGAGACGAATGCCGGAGCGATTCCGAAGACAGATAGGAGAGAAGTTTATCCCTCGTGGAGCGCTTGCTGATGTGGGTGATCTTGTCATTGAAGAGCAGGATCTTGTTAGCCAGTACGCTGACCAGATTGCGGATCAGCTTCTGGTGCTGGTCACAGGCAGTGGAACAGGTGGTCAGCATCCGGCGTACATTGAGCAGCAGGATCTCACAATCCTCTTCGGCAACAACACTGACATTCAGAACGGAACCCGGCTTTGCCGCGTAGGGTTCACCGAAAAACTCGCCGGGAATGCAGTGGGACAGAATGTTGCGGTGTCCCCACAGGTCCTCCTGAATGACCAGTACCGAGCCGGACAGAACAAGTCCCATGACTTCGGTCGAATCTCCTGCCCGGAAAATATATTCATTTTTCTTTTTTTTCAGAAGTGCTGCATTCACACAGTGCAGGATCGAGAGGATCTCCGTATCCTCCATGCCGGTGAAAAAGGAGCTTCTGCGGAATACCGGTAAATATTTTTTCATAAATCCCTCTTTTTGTTGGAAAACAAACATATTTGTTGGAATGAATCCATTATAGTATAGACATACTCGCAAACGCAATTGGAAATGGGGTGCATACGATGATATTTGAAGGATGTCAGGGAAAAAAAGATATTACGATCGAAGAACGGATCTGCCCGCAGTGCGGACATGAAATTGAAATCTTTTCAGTGGACACAGAGGTAGTCTGTGAGCATTGTGGTTTTGTTGCATACAATGAATCTTTAAACTGTGTACGCTGGTGCCAGTATGCAAAGAAATGTGTGGGTGAGACGATGTATGAGCAGCTGATGAAGGTTGCCAACAGTCAGAAAGAAAGAGAAAAAATGAGCAGAGGAGCAGGGGCATGAGTGAAAATATGTTTTGTTATCAGTGTGAGCAGACAGCAGGATGTACGGGCTGTATGGGAAAAGCCGGTGTATGCGGCAAGTCTGCAGCTACGGCAGGATTACAGGATGAGCTGACAGGAGCGCTGATCGGACTTGCAAGAGCCATGGATGGAAATGTGACTCCGACAGAAAATACCTGGCGGACAATTATTGAAGGCCTGTTTACAACAATTACCAATGTAAGCTTCGATGATGATGCCATTCGTGAAATGATCAGCAGGGTCAGAGCAGAAAAGGCAGTTTTTGCACCGGACTGTGATACCTGTGCAACGGCCTGCGGCAGAACCGATGAGTATGACATGCGGAATCTGTGGACTGCGAATGAAGATATTCGTTCACTGAAGTCTCTGATTCTTTTCGGAATCCGCGGTATGGCTGCCTATGCCTATCATGCGGATGTACTCGGTTATCATGACGAGGATGTCAACCGCTTCTTCTGTGAAGCTCTGTTCAAGATTGGATATGAAGAAAGCGCGGATGAGCTGCTTGCTGCAGTTCTGAAGGTTGGTGAGATCAACCTGAAATGCATGGCACTTCTGGATAAGGCAAATACACAGACATACGGAACACCGGAACCGACTGCCGTACCGCTGAAGGTGGAAAAGGGACCGTTCATTGTAGTTACCGGACATGATCTGAAGGACCTGCAGATGCTGCTGGAGCAGACCGAAGGAAAGGGAATCAATATCTATACCCACGGGGAGATGCTGCCGGCACATGCCTATCCGGAACTGAAAAAATATGCACATCTGAAGGGTAATTTCGGTACCGCATGGCAGAACCAGCGTAAAGAATTTGACAACATGCCGGGTGCCGTCCTCTTCACTACCAACTGCCTGATGCCGCCGAAAGCAAGCTATGCTGACCGTGTATTTACAACCGAAGTAGTCGCTTTTCCGGGTGCCGTACATATCGATGAGAAAAAGGATTTCTCGCCGGTCATCGCGAAGGCTCTGGAGCTCGGCGGATATGCGGAGGATCAGGAATTCACCGGCATCAATGGAGGAAACGAAGTTACCACCGGTTTCGGTCATGCAGCGATCCTGTCTCATGCCGGCACGGTCGTAGAGGCTGTAAAGGCTGGTGCGATCCGTCACTTTTTCCTGGTGGCAGGCTGTGATGGTGCAAAACCGGGCAGAAACTATTATACCGAGTTTGTGAAGCAGACACCGGCAGACAGCATTGTACTGACACTGGCCTGCGGCAAATTCCGTTTCAATGATCTGGATCTGGGAGAGATCGGCGGACTTCCGAGACTGATGGATATGGGACAGTGCAACGATGCATACGGTGCAATTCAGGTTGCTGTGGCACTGGCAGAAGTATTTGGATGCTCTGTTAATGAGCTTCCTCTGTCCTTCGTACTTTCCTGGTATGAGCAGAAAGCGGTATGTATCCTGCTGACACTGCTGCATCTCGGAATCAAAAATATCAAGCTGGGACCGTCACTGCCGGCATTTATCTCTCCGAACGTACTGAATGTTCTGGTTGAGAATTACGGCATCGCGCCGATCACCACACCGGAGCAGGATCTGGCACAGCTGCTGAATAACTAAACTTCTATGTGAACAGGGCAGCAATCGAATCAGCAGCAATCCGGCGTAGCTGATGAATGACTGCCCCATGCCGGTTTGCAAGGCTTCACAATAACTGTATAACGTGATAAATAGCTATATAACACGATAAATAGCTATATATATTTATGAAAACGGAACCGCCTGAAAAGCAGCGGTTCCGCTTTTTTATACAGGAGATTTTATATTACCGTAAACTGAACCTCACATGACTTAAGTCACAAGTATGCGTGCAAATTCCTAATCAAAGCGAGAATCTCAAAGAGGATCTGCACACGGAGCTGAAGGCTGCTCTCAGTCGGAGTGATTTCGGTTTGCAGAAGAGGTGGGCATCCCGGCTGCGATGTGGATCGTGCGATAGAAATAATCGGTGTTGGCGTATACATAGAATGAGAATAAGTAGTATTATATTCCTAGTATCTTGAGCGTGAAGCTTACAGGAGCGTTTGCACGCAGAACTGTCGGAGACAGACCTTTGAGAAGAATACCAGGAGGATAATATGAAAACAACATTCAGAATCGCACAGCCGTATCAGGAGATTTTTTTGAAATGCGCAGAGGAGTTTGTGAATCCAAGTCCGGCAAGACCGGAGCGGTTTATTCGGAAAATGAAAGAAAATACCGGAATGGCCGGAGCTGTATTTGGCTTTGCGGATGAAGACGGGCTTGAAAAAAAGAATCCGCTGATCGCGGCCATCGGAGACTCGGTCACTGCAGGACATTTTGAAGCATTGATGACGGAAGAAATCAAAGCGAAAATGGGCAGTATTTTTGCTGCAATCGGTGCAGGAGAAGGTCCGGAACGGATCAAAGAGATCATAGAGAAGATGGGGGGCGTACCTGCTGTTGAAGTTTATGATGCAAGAGAAAGCTACATTGAAAAATTCAGAACAGCTTTGATCGATAAATATGAATATACATCGGTCTCGGTTATTAATTCGGGAATTGCCGGGGATCATCTGATTTCCATGATGGACCGTCTGGAGAGGGATGTACTTCGTTACAGTCCGGATCTGGTGCTGATCAATGGATCGCTGAACTGGGATGATACGCATTTTGGAGATGCAGACTATTATAAAACGCTGCTTCAGAGTATGGTCAGAAGAATCAAGGAGACAACGGATGCAGATATCATTCTGCTGACGCCGAACGGGGATCTTCCCAACACACTTTTGGGAGATGCTGCAGCTGAGCCGACAACCGCTCTTCGGGCGGAAAAGATCCGGGAAGTTGCTGCAGAGGAGAATGTATGTCTTGCAGATGTTCGTGCAGTCTGGGATGCTGCGGAAAAAGCCGGATGTCCCTGGGAAAAACTGCTGGCCAATGGAATCAATCATCCATCGGTAGAGGGACATGAAGTCTATGCGAAAGTACTGATGAAGCTGTTTGAGTGACAGGCTTCTGCCACGAGAAGTGATAATTTTGCATATAAAAACGGAACCGCTCCAGCAATAGCGGTTCCGTTTTTTAATAAGGAAGGAGAATACCCGGTTCCCCGGGTCATATGAAAAGAAACTTGCTTGTTTCTATGGTCTTTATGATACAGGGGAATTGTGTGCACTTCTTGTTCGTAAAATGAAGAATTTGCAAACAAAATATGAACGAAAATAATATTGATATAAAATTTTTAATTGGGACTTGTATTGTGATCGTATTCATAAAAAAGAGCCGTAATATGCCCTCATGTGACTCTTTCTGCTGCTTCAGATGAAAAGAGCGTCGTGATGAGCCCTTTGTGCGAGAGTTTCTGTTACTTCAGATGCAGCTTTTGGGTACAGTTTCAGGTACAGTTTTTTGCGTGCAAGTTGCAATTGTAGTTTCCTGCTTTTTTTATTATAATAGGCGCGTGTATCAAACACATAGAACAGAGCAAAAGAGGTTGTACCATATGGAATACTTTGATATTTATAATGATAAAAAAGAAAAAACAGGTCGGACCCTTCCGAGAAAAGGAAGCTTTCTGAAGGAGGGAGAGTACCAGCTGATCGTACTGGCGATCATTGAACGGCCGGATCATCGTTTTCTGATCACACAGCGCTCTCTGGACAAGAAGTGGGCGGCCGGTGTCTGGGAGGTTTCCGGCGGCGGCGTGCATGCCGGTGAGAGTTCCTTTGAGGCGGTATGCCGGGAAGTACAGGAAGAGACCGGTTTGGATGTCAGCAAAGCCGAAGGACGATGCGTTTATACTTATTCCAATGTGGATCTGGAACGAGGCGATAATTACTTCGTAGATATCTATCACTTCCACATGGATTTCACAGACGCAGACGTGATCATTCAGGAGTCCGAGGCGATTGCCTACAGGATCGCAGACTGGAAGGAGATCACAGAGCTATTCAACAGTGCTGGATTTATGCATTATGAGAGAATTCTGCAGGCATTTGATGCGGAGGGATATTCAGTCAGCTGATCAAATAGCTGATCCCGAAGGAGCGCATTTGTCCGTCCTGCAGAAGATGGAGGAATTTCTATCAGAAATAAAAAGTCAAAATCGACGTATCATCGGTCGGTTTTTGACCTAAACCAATCTCAAAAGATAATATATGATTATACATGTAAGGAACACAACACCTTGAACTCAACAAAAGTTCGGGTTCAAATTCATATATAAGATCAAATTATTAAGGAGAGATGGGTTATGAGAAAGATTGAGAAATTATTCAACGTTTGCTTTGGTGGATTTAATGTAAATGAGCTGAAAGAGTATCTGCAGTTTGAGGGAAACAAAGATCACTTCTCTGATTTCTACGTACAGTAATTCATACCATATTTGTATATAACATATAAAAAAATCCTGCTGCCTGTTAGTCTCCGCAGCAGGATTTTTTTGCTCTAAAATAAATGTTGGGGATGCGATTCATCGATCCATATCATTCAAGTCGAGCGCTGCGAAACTTGGCGCGGGATTCGGGTCAGTATTAGCTGACATCTACCCATCCGAATCCCTGTGCATCCCTGCGGAGCGTTTATCTCAGTCGGAGATTGGACTCCCACAGAGATGATCTTGTAATTACTCACCACTTGCAGAAGTGGGAGTCTTCTCGACTGAGATAAACTACAAAACGAGAGGAGGTTCGCCCGGACAGATCGGGGATGAACATCCTCTCGTTTTGCAGTTAAAAACAAAGTTTTTAGTTTTGCGGTTTAAAATATAGCTTCTATAAGAAGATTCGTGCACAGTCTTGGGGCTGAATGCATTACAGGCTTCCCTTTGTAGAGAGCACATCCGTAATGCGCGGATCGTACTGAACAGCCTGATCCAGAGCTTTGGCAAAGGCTTTGAACATAGCTTCCATGATATGGTGATCGTTCTCGCCGTAGAGAACTTTGATGTGCAGATTCATGCCGGCTGCATAGCTGATGGCATAGAAGAACTCACGGGCCATCTGGGTATCCATGTCTCCGCAGCTGGGAGCTTTGAATTCGGCATCATATACCAGATATGGCCGACCGCTCAGGTCAACGGCACAGAGAACGAGAGCTTCGTCCATTGGGAGCATGCAGCTTCCGTAGCGGCGGATCCCTTTTTTATCGCCGACGGCTTCCTTGATAGCGGTTCCGAGTACGATGCCGGTATCTTCGATGGAGTGGTGGCAGTCTACTTCGGTATCACCGTCGCAGACAGCATCCAGATCAAACAGACCGTGGCGGGTAAAACCGTCCAGCATGTGATCGAAAAAGCCGATACCGGTATTCAGACTGCTTTTTCCGCTTCCGTCCAGATCAAGAGTTACTTTGATCTTTGTTTCTTTTGTATTTCTCTCAATTGTCGCTGTACGTTTTTCCATTTTTTATTCCTCGTATTTCCATGTGATTCTAATGTCTATACTATATCATGCCGGAAGCGGTTGGTCGATTCCTGATTTTTGCTTTTTCTGTTTACTCTTCCAGGTACTCCAGAGTGGGATCAAAATCGATGCCGTTCGTTGGATGGGAACGGATATGGAAGGTATAATCTTCCGGAAGTGTCGTACAGGTATAACCGGTCATCTCCTTGAAGACCCGGTTGAAGCTCCGCAGCGTGTTGAAGCCGCATTGGGCGGCCAGGTCGGTGACGGATATGGATGGCATCCGGTGCAGGAGATCGACGGCACGGGAGATCCGCAGTGCATTCATGTATCGGGTAAAGGTTGTACCGGTTCGGGCTTTGAAGTAGCGGGAAAAATGTCCTTCGGACATGTACATATACTGAACCGCCGCCCGGTAATCAAAATCCTCGCAGTGTGCTGCGGCATAGGCAAGCATGGAGTTGAACCGTTCGATCCCGTATCTGTGAGCTGTCGATTCAGTAAAAGGCATTGCGGACAGCAGATCGGTCAGCAGAAGAACGGAGAGAGCATTGACCCGTTCGGTCATATAGGGGCCTGCAGATCGAAATTCTGCATAAATGGCATTCATTCGTTCGGCAATTCGATACTGATCCGGAAACAGAACTTCCTCCGACTGCAGGGAGTTGATCCGTATACCGCCCGGGCGTGCAAACTGTGCAACCAGAATGGAACTTTCCGGTTCCAGCAAAATGGTGTGAACACAGCCGGCAGCAGCGAAGATACAGAAACCCTCAGAGACAGGATAGCTTTTGCCATCGACCGTGATATGGGCTGTCCCTCTTGTAACCGTGATCAGCTCCGCTTCGGAATGCCAGTGCGGCAGATTATTCAGTTTGCGGTATTTTTTGATCCAGACTTCACATCCGGTCTCAAAAGGTCTGTGCTCATAACGAACCAGCATAGTATTTCCTCCGGCGGCTTACAGAGTTTACTGCAGGAAACAGCAATGTCAATAACTGTCTATACTATATCATATAATGTCTTTTATTCCTATGCCCGGAATGGTATTCTTCAAGTATAGGAAAACGATGATTTTGTTTTTGCAGATGGAGCTTTTAGAAAGAGCTGAGTCAGGTGGATCTTTTAGAAAGAGCTGAGTGAGAGAAAAGCAGATCACCGTGGCGGTATCGGCATTTGAAAAAACTGCCGCCGCATTCTCGGGACTTCAAAACAGTCGTGTGAGGCGTCACTATTATAATGAACAGGGAGGTTTTGTATTATGAGCAAATTGTACTTTATCGTCGGAAGCCAGGATCTGTACGGAGAGGAATGTCTGAAGCAGGTTGCGGCAGATACACAGGAAATGGTGGATTTTCTGAATGAGAAGCTGGCAGATACCATCACGATCGAGCTGCTTCCGACCGTGGAGACATCCAGGATCTGTGTAGAGGATATGAAGAAAGTCGTTGTTGACGATGACTGTGTCGGTGTTATTACCTGGATGCACACCTTCTCACCGGCAAAAATGTGGATCAAAGGTCTGCAGCTGCTGAACAAGCCGCTTCTGCATCTGCATACACAGGCCAATGAGGCACTGCCGTACAGCGAGATCGACATGGACTTCATGAACCTGAATCAGGCTGCACACGGCGATCGTGAGTATGGATTTATTCTTTCCAGACTGGGTATTGCACATGAGGTAGTTGCAGGATTTTACAAACATGAGGATGTAATTGCCAGAATCAGACAGTTTGCACAGGTGGCAAAGGCAATCGACTCCTCCAGAAATACACTGGTAGCAACATTCGGAAATAACATGCGTGATGTTGCTGTCACCGACGGAAACCGTCTGGGCTGTGAGATCAAATACGGCTGGGAGATCAAATACTGGGGAATCGGTGAGATCGCTGATCTGGCTGATGCTGCTTCCGAGGCAGAGATCGATGCCAAGATGGCTGAGTATGAAAGCAAATACACGATGGCTACCGATAATATCGAAGCTGTACGCGAGCAGGCTCGTTATGAGGTGGCAATCGAAAAATTCATGGAAAAAACAGGCGCAACTTCCTTCACAGATACTTTCCAGGATCTGCACGGAATGAAACAGCTGCCGGGTCTGGCTGCACAGAACCTGATGGCAAAGGGCGTAGGCTTCGGACCGGAGGGCGATTACAAGATCTCCGCATTTTCTCAGGTACTGATGAAGATGGCAGAAGGAAGAGAAGGTGCAACCGGATTTATCGAGGATTATACCTATGATATGGTTCCGGGAAGAGAGCTGGAGCTGGCTTCCCATATGCTGGAGGTACCGGCATCCTTCGCAGCCGGAAAACCGGAGATCCAGGTACATCCGCTGGGAATCGGCGGCAAGGCGGATCCGGCACGTCTGGTATTTGATGGTGTTACCGGAGACGGTATTCAGGTTACACTGGTGGATCTGGGCGATCATTTCCGTATTATTTGTGCGGATATCGAACTGGTCGAGCAGCCGGAGGTTATGCCGAAGCTTCCTGTTGCAAGAGTGATGTACAGACACAAACCGAACTTTGCAATCGGAACAGCTGCATGGTGCTACGCAGGCGGCGCACATCATTCCGTTGTATCCACTGCACTGAATCGTTCGGATATCATTCTGTTTGCAAAACTGACAGGAACCGAGCTTATTACGATCGGCGATGACACGACGCAGGAAGAGATCGATCGCTGGGGACTGCCGCAAATGAGATAAATTGGCATCACAGCCGGTGAGTCAGCTTAACTGAGCGAATGTATGGATGCCCCATCTGCAGAAGATGAGGCAGCATAGCTGAGGGCGCTTTTACATTACAATAGTAAATTGATACAAAAAAGAGGAACCGCAATGCGGTTCCTCTTTTTTACTGCTTATATGAAATTTAATGCTGTTTATATATTAGTCGTTAAGATTTCTGTAAGAATCAAGCAGAAATTCCGGTGCATTTACGCCAGATGTCAGACTAGCCATGGATGCGAATGCAAGAATAAGTGCGTCCTCATTTTTTTTCATATAGTTTTTAACAAAGTTCATCATAGTATTGTCACCATCCTTTCTCAAAATTTTTGGTGCTTATATAAAAATTTATATCAGGTAAGTATTAGTCATTCAGTTTTCTAAAAGAATCAAGCAGAAATTCCGGTGCATTAGCGCCAGATGTCATGCTAGCCATGGATGCGCATGCAAGAAGAATTGCATCCTCGTTCTCGGTGAAATATTTTTTGACAAAGTTCATCATAGTTTTTGTCACCATCCTTTCTTAAATTTTGTTTGTTTCCCGATCGGATGATTGTATTATATTCCGCTTATGACCCGGCAAACAGGTTGAATTTTAACTGAAAGAAAGTCGAAATTAACCCTAAAGCGATGAAAAGATGGCGAATTTAAGGGGAAATAAGACCGGACTGCGGTGCGAAAAATGCGTCTGCTCAGTCCGGTCTGTGTATTTTATTACGATATAGTATCGAAAAGGCCCGCATAGAATGCGGGCCCGGATATGCTGTCATGCAGGGAGATTATATTGCTGCTGCGCTGCAGTCAGTGAGGCAGATCTCCCGAAACTGCCGTGCTGCGTGGGAAACCTTCTCGAGATTCATGGTTTTATTCAGTCATTGTCGGAACCGTTCATCTCTCCAAGGATCCGGGTGATCTCTTCCTCCATGTTCTTTATGATCTCCATGCGGATACCGGTAATACGCATACCGCTCTGACCAAAGAACAGCTTCAGATAGAAATTGCCCATGAAAGCAGGATCCAGGGTGAAGGTAAAGGTCTGCTCCTCCTGGTCCGCACCGGTCAGGTTGATGGAACCTGCCAGTTTTTTCTCCTGGAAAACAGACAGCGGAAGCTGCGCCAGAACATTGTCGGTATCAGCCTTGCAGGTAATGTGAAGCAGATAGACGCCGCGGGGAGCGGTAAATACCTGCATCAGGTTGGTGGAGCCCTTTTCGGTATTCAGCAGTGAAGGATCGACATCCAGAACACCATCCGTAATATGCAAAGTGATCGAATTTGCCAGTGCTTCATCCTCTGCGCTCAGGCATTTGCTGAGCTGCTCATCCAGATCATCGTGCTCGCCGAGGAAATGGGTGAAAGCAGGCATGCGAATCAGATTGCGGCAGATATTTGCTGCGATCTGCTGGAATTCGCTGCGTGAAACAATGCCGTTTGCCAGTCCCTCAGAAGAACGGTCACCGCCCGCATTGGATGCGGAATCCGGGGTAACCATGTAGAGATCGTTCTGTGCACGTACGATCTGCGGTGTGTTCTTACCGCTTCCGGGCTGTCCTTCCTCATTGGCTTTTGCCCACCAGTCGGTCATGACGATGCCGGTAAATCCCCATTCTTTGCGGAGAAGGGTAGTCAGAAGGTCATAATTTCCGGCAGTATAGATGCCGTTGAGCGGACCGTAGGTACTCATCAGTGCATAGGCTCCGCCTTCTTTTACGGCAATTTCAAATCCGCGGAGATAGATCTCGCGAAGGGCACGCTGGGAAACCACCGGATCCACAAAGTTGCGGCGGAATTCCTGGTTGTTGCAGGCAAAATGTTTGATGGTTCCGGTTACATTATAGCGATGCATACCGCGCAGCTGAGCGGCTGCGGTACGTCCGGTCAGAAGCGGATCTTCGGAAAAATATTCAAAGTTTCTTCCGTTCAGCGGATTGCGGTGAATATTCATGCCGGGTCCGAGCAGGATATCGATTTTGTTTTTGCGCAGTTCCAGACCTTCCCAGGCATACAGTTCTTCATTCAGTGCCTCATCGAAGGTGCAGGCCAGGCAGGTGCCGTTGGGCAGAGAGAAGGCTTTGGTACCGCAGTCCATACGGATACCGCTGGGACCGTCGGAGCAGCAGCCGATCGGAATGCCGAAGGCTTTCAGACTTTCAGTAACACCGCCGAACGCACCGCCGGTACCCGGTGTAACCTTCGGGGAGCCCATGCCTTCGCCGCGATGGATCTGAATCAGATCCTCATCGGACAGCTGGGCAATAAAGTCTTCCATGGATGCTTTTCCATCCCGGACATCGACCAGACGGATTCCCTGATCTCCGGTACAGGGGATTTCCGCAGGCATCCGTTCTGCACGGCGGTCCATAGGAGAAATGGTACGAAGCGGAACCGGTTCCATGGTTATACTGCCGTCGATACCCGGATGCATACGGTCAAAGGCTTCTGTAGGTGCAAGAATTTCCTCCAGCTGAGCGATTACTTTTGTTTCGGATTCGGATACGCTTCCAATGGCAGCGGCATCACGAACATTCTCTCCTAAATAGAAGGTGTAGGTGCCTGCTTCCAGTACATAGCAGTTACAGTGACCGGTGCAGCCGCTGTCATCATAGGAAGCAAGGCTGCTGCGGGAAACAGAAATCGTAATCGTATCGGATTCGCCGGGCTGAAGATCCTTTGTTTTTGCAAAACCGCAAAGAATGCGGGACGGCTGTCCGAGTCTGCCCTGCGGTTTGGATACATAGGCCTGTACGACTTCTCTTCCGTGGAAGGAACCGGTATTGGTAACCTGAACGGAGAAGCGGATCACATCGGCATCTTCTGTCATGGTACTCTGCATGGAAAAATCGGTGTAGGACAGACCGAAACCGAAGGGGTAGAGTACTTTGTCCGGGCAGAAGGTCTCGAAGTAGCGGTAGCCGACATAGATATCTTCTTTATAAAAGTTGCGGTCAGGATCTCCGTAATTAGATGTAGAGGGATAATCAGCAATGGAAGCGGCGATGGTGTCAGTCAGATGACCGCAGGGAGTGACAGTTCCATCCAGGACATCCAGCACGCCCCAGCCGCCTTCCTGTCCCCCCTGCCATACATACAGAACAGCAGAAGGCTTATAAGTATCCAACCAGCTCATGTCGATGATATTGCCAACATTCAGAAGAACGACGGTGCGGGAGAATGCCTTTGTTACCGCATCCAGCATGGCTTTTTCACCGTCGGTGAGCAGCCAGCTTCCGGCCTCGATCTTATTGTCCTGATCCTCGCCGGCGGTACGTCCGATCACGATCACTGCCGTTTCGCTTTCGGCTGCAGCAGCGGTCAGAAGTTCCCCGGAAAGAGGCATTTCCTCCTGGAACCAGGGCTCCTGTCCCCAGCCGGCACCGGCATCGTAGGGATGGTCCTCCAGCCAGGTCTGATAGGCTTCGTCTACGGTACGGTTATAGTCAAAACGACCGCTTTCCTTTACTGCATCCAGAATATCGGTGACATGTGTCACATTCACCAGACCGCCGGAACCGGTACCGCTCTTGTAATAGTTGTAAAGGCTTCTGCCGAAGAAGGCGACCTTTGCACCTTCCTGCAGCGGCAGAACCGAATCATTTTTCAAGAGTACCGCTCCTTCTGCAGCGGCCCGGCGGGCACAGGCAGCATAGCGGTCAACATCAAAAATTTTTTCTTCCATAAGACATGCTCCTTTTGTATGCAAAAAACGACATGGTTTTTTGAGATCCAGGTTTTAAACTGCTAGAAATACTATAACAAAAGAAGCGGGAAACAGCGATATTCTTTTTTGAGAAGTGTACGACATTTTTTATCTCAGCCGAGAAGACTCCCACTTCTGTAAGTGGAATGGAATAAAACACAGAGTTTGTAATACGGGAAAATATGATACAATGAAAACCTGCACAGCAGATATAGCTGTGAAACAGCAGTAAGGAGAAATAAAAATGATGAACAGACAGGATGTTGTAAATGGTTTCTGCCATATGTACCCGACATATCAGCATATTCGGAGCTTTTTTGATGTCAATGAGTGGGGGGATATTGTATACCACGGCAAATTGATTGCCATAAGTGATCTGCATGATCTGTCACAGGAAGAAATCCGGGCAAAGACGCCGACGAAGTGGGAAATGGTTGAGTAGACCCGGGTTCATCACAGTTGAGGAGCTACCCTTTGGTGCGATAAGGTATAACTATCGACAAGGGAAGAGGGTATACCATGAACAGATCGAAGGAGGAGTGAAGATATGTTCAGACCAATGAGAAGAATAAAACAGCAGGTGTCTGAAGAGGAATGCAGACGAATTCTGAAGGAAGAGAAGCGGGCTGCATTATCGGTGATCGGTGATGACGGATATCCGTATGCGATACCGGTGGATTTCTATTATGAGGAAGAGGATAACTGCATCTATATTCATGGTGCCAGAAGCGGACACAAGATCGATGCAATCAGAAAATGCGATAAGGTATGTCTGACGACATGGAACCAGGGATATAAGACAGAAGGAAACTGGGAATGGAATTCGACCAGTGTTGTGGCATTCGGACGGGCAAAGCTGCTGGAAGACCGGACCGTCTGGGAAGATAAACTGCGGAAGCTGACCATTAAGTACTATCCGAGCAGAGAAGAGGCGGAGGCGGAAATGCAGACTCCGTCAATTAAAGCTGTGCAGATGATTGCGATTGAAATTGAACATATGACCGGAAAGCTGGTCAATGAGAAATAAGGAAAGCACGGATTCTATCGGGATTTGCGAATTATAAAAAGAAACGGGAAAACAGCAATCGGTTATCAGGAAATAATATCCAATTGCACGATATCATCAAAGGCAATGCTGAGATCGTCTTCCAGACGGAGACGTTCCTTATAGATATCGATCTTTAATACACGGGCGGTGACGGTCGGATAAGACCCACCGTCCTTTGTTTTGTCCGGAAGAAAGTAGGTGACAGTTACTGTGGGCTGCTCTTTGATCCGGTCTTCGATCTGCCGGAGACGGCCGTTGATCACCTGCCGGACATCTTCGGATATTTCCATGCGTGCCTGTGTCAGACGGGCCGTCTCGAAGATCTGATTGCCGAAGCCGGTCAGAGCATCAAAGGGAGCAAACTGAGCAGCACGGTTATGCAGGGACATGGCCGGATGTTTGCTGTCGACCGGTCGGTTCCTGTGGATGATTGCATCGTATTTTCCCATTTGTGTGCTGTCTCCTTGTTTTACGCTTTATGGCCGCCGACCTGACCGTTACGGTCACGCATGGTGGCACCTTCTTCAAAATTCATACCTTTTAAAATAATGTTTTTTCCG
>JAUNAK010000124.1 GCA_030527665.1 Eubacteriales bacterium | reverse complement strand
ATTCGCCAAGTGAGCAAGCAAGCTTGCTCGTTCGGCTCATTGTTCGCGTAAAATGACATCGAGCATCGAAGATGCGAGATGACCGATCTTAAAACAAATATTTTGGCCATCCTCATAAAGGTATGGAAATGTGTATTCAGTTTTGAAGGTATGTGAAAGAGGTGATCATTTCGATCACCTCTTTTTTTGTGTGCGCCTGGCGGCGCACGTTTCTTATAGGCGTAAGTCCCAAATCTGCCGGTAGCGGGATGGATATAGCTGAAGACAGGGCTATCGTGAGGGCGGAATGATTACAGACACGGCATATCGGTCAGCCCCATTTTTTCAGAAAATCAGAGATTGTTTCATAATATAAAAGTGGAGAACTATCTACTGCCTGACCGTGTCCTGCATTGGGCATCAGTAACAGTTCTTTGGGGCAAGATGCATCATTGTATAACTGTTCGGTATGCGAATATGGAATAATGGCATCTTCCGTACCGTGAATAAACAGGGTAGGCGTGTGACTGTGCTTTACCGCTTCCTGAGGAGATGCTTTCTTAAGATCATAGCCTCCCCTGAGCTGCAGCATGAGATTTGCCGAATCTACAAGAGGAAAGGAAGGCAGATGAAACCAGTCTCTGCATTGTTTGCGGAACATGGTATAGGCGTCTGTATAGGAACAGTCGGCTATGATAATAGAAACATTTTCAGGAAGTTCCTCCATGCCGCTGAGTATTAAAGCGGAGGCTGCCCCCATGGATACACCATGAATGATGATTTTGGAATGGGGAGATTCCTGCAAAATCTGATCGATCCATAACAGGAGGGCGTATCGATCAGTCCATCCCATTCCGATAAAATCCCCTTCACTTTCACCATGACAGCGCAAATCAGGAACGAGTATGTTATATCCACGGCTGTAATACCAGGCAGCATACGGATACATTTCTTCTTTCCATCCAGTATACCCATGCAGCAGAAGGACATAATCTGCTGAGAGTTTATTTTGAAATTCGGCAGCAGCCAGGTGGAAACCGTCGTTGGAAATGATTTCTTTTTTTATCGGTGGAACGGAAGTGGATATTTGTTCTCCTATAGCAGAGGCAAATAAATGATTACGCTGCAGATCGGAGGTTTGCACCTGTTCGGCATAGCTGTTTTCGGTTATTGTCTCAAATGCATGGAGCCTGTTCATAAAGGAAGGTACCAATGCCGCACTGACAAGGAAGTAGATGAAAACAGTATATAATAGAAGGAATACTGCAGTGAAAATAAGCAGGAATACGCGTATATGATTTTTTATATAAGAAAATAACAGCATGGGCAGCTCCATAGACAGAAGGGATGGCGAAAGTGAAAAAATTCCTGATTTATCAGACCATCACTATTGGTATTAGAATACCGTGTAAGCATGTAAAAACTCTGATTGCTGATTACAGAATAGCACAGAATCGGGGATGCAGGATTCCGGAATTGTTCAGGGACGTTGTGAACCTCACATGACTGTAAGTCACATGCTTCTTGCTTCTACCACTACTGCATACCTGCAAATTCACTTTACAGCTCTGTCTTACACAATGTCCACAAGCGTAGTTTATACTGTTCGGGAAGTTCCTGCCCTACAGTTTGATTTATTTTTTCTTTTTAACTCACGAGTAATCGCAGACCTTCTTCTCGTATATTCCGTGCCGCATTGTAATCACGATCCATCTGATTTCCGCATTCACATGTGTATATGCGTTCCGTCAGCGGAATCTTTTTTTGTTTTCCACAGCACGAACAGATCTGACTGGACGGATACCACTTATCCACTTTAATCAGAACTTTTCCCCGATCCTTCAGTTTATATTCCAGATAATTCAGAAACATACCATAACCATTGTCCATTGTGGCTTTTCCATTTCCAAATCCCCTGTTAGCCATTGGCTTCATATTCAGATCTTCGACACATACAACATCATACCGATTGGCTGTCTCCGTTGATGTCTTATGTAAAAAATCTTTTCTCTGATTGGCAATATGGGCATGCATGCGGGCAACTTTTTGCTTTTGCCTTAGATAATTCCTCGATTTTTCTTCGCCCTTTCTGCTTCCGCATTTCCGTGATAAACGGCGTTGGGCTTTATTTAATTTCTTCTGCGCCCTTCGATAGTATTTCGGACTTCCTATCGTATTTCCCTCGGAATCCGTATAAAGACCATCCGATTTATAATCCAGTCCGATGACAGAACGTGCCTTTATATCGGAAGAAAGCTGCATTCCTGTGCAAGGTGCATCATATTCCACCAAAACAGAAACATAAAAGCGACGATCCGATGTAAATGATACGGTGGCAGATTTTATCCTGCATTTCTCCGGTATCGCCCGATGAATACGTGCACGAACCTTCCCCAGCTTTGGCAGCCGGATCTGCCCGCATGCTTCCAGAACCTTAATATTTCCATTTGTATAGTTTGTTGTATAGGATTGTCTGGAGCAATGTTTACTCTTGAACTTCGGATACCCGCCGGCCTTTTGAAAAAAACGCCGGAAAGCAGCATCCAAATGAAAAATAGAATTGGTAAGTGCAAATTTATCCACTTCCCTGAGCCAGGGATATTCGTTCTTCATCACCTGATTGCAATACGTATTTGCTGCTATTTTTGACATATACTTCCGGCCGTCTTTATAGTTTTCCTGTTGTCTGAGAAGCATCTGATTATAGACGAATCTGGCACACACAACCGTCTTCTGAAACAGTTCTTCCTGTTTGGCATTCGGATATATTCGAAATTTAAAAGCCTTATTAGCCATTCATTTTTCCTTTTGCATATCGATATAATGCTTCACCTGTTCATAGCTGTGATCACTGACCGTCACGACACAATATGACGGATTCCAGAGATGTCCGCCCCACAACTGTGCTTTCATTTCGGGAAATTCGACAAATAACCTTCTGGCAGTATTGCCTTTCATGATCTTGATCATATCCGGGATATAAAACTGAGGTTTACACTTCACAAGCAAATGTACATGATCCGGCATCACCTCCATAGCCTGGATCTCAAAATGATACTCTTCCGCAAGCCATAGCAGTAAAACCCGCAATCGCTTCTCAATATCCCCTACTAAAATCTGTTTTCGATATTTTGTACACCATACAATGTGATACTGTAAAGAGTATACATATCCTCTACCATATGAAAGTTCATTTTCTACTTTAATATCAAAATAATTTTCCATATAAATATAATAGCATACGATAGCAAATTACGCACCAATATTTCGCATAAGTATATATCAAAAAAATAATCCGGCTAACTCATGACTCAAGTCACAAGAATGCGCCAGATTATTTTTTCAGAGAAATTCTGCTCGCAGAATTTCTTCCTTTTCAAACAGATTAAGGAACCGGTTTTATACCGTGTTTCCGCTTGTTTTTGCTCATGTAAATGTCCTATAATTAAATATATAAACCGATGTTTTACAACATGCAGACAGCTGCCGGCAGCATCGCAGGTACAATAAATGTGTGGTTTTTGGACAGATTTTACTGATCATTTGTAAAGGAGGTAACCGGATGGATAAGAAGGCAATGTATAAGCTGAGTTATGGTTTGTTTGTTTTGACTGCAAAAGACGGAGACAAGGATAACGGCTGTATTATCAATACAGCAATTCAGGCGGCATCCCAGCCGAATCAGATGAGTATCTGTGTAAACAAGGCTAACTTCACACATGATATGATCGTAAAAAGCGGTGCTTTTACCGTATCGGTCATCAGTCAGAAGGCGACCTTCGATCTATTCAGGCACTTCGGGTTCCAAAGCGGCAGAGATACCGATAAGTTTGCCGCGTTTCTCGCTGTAGAACGTGGGGCAAATGGTATCCTTTATGTAACGGAGGGAACCAATGCTTTTATTTCCGTAAAGGTGGATAAGATCGAGGATCTGGGATCTCATTCCATGTTTATCGGTGAGATCACGGATATGGACGTGCTGGATGATACACCTTCTACGACCTATGAGTATTATCTGAATAACATCAAACCGAAGCCGCAGGTACAGGAGTCTGCAGCAGCTGAAGAGGCACCGAAGACCGTATGGCGCTGTGTGATCTGCGGATATGAATATGAAGGAGAGGAGCTTCCGGAAGACTTTATCTGTCCGATCTGTAAGCATCCGGCATCCGATTTTGAGAAAGT
>JAUNAK010000123.1 GCA_030527665.1 Eubacteriales bacterium | reverse complement strand
AGCTCCGGCAGCAGAGGAAGAGGCTCCGGCAGCAGAAGAAACAGCTGCAGCCAGTGAGGAAGCTCCGGCAGCTGAGGAAGCTTCCGGCGATAAGACGATCGGTCTTTCCATGCCGACCAAATCTCTTGAGAGATGGAATCGTGACGGTTCTTATCTGCAGGAACAGTTCGAGGGCAAGGGCTACAAAGTAGAGCTTACTTTCTCCGATAACAAGATTGACCAGCAGGTTAAGGATATCGAGGGTCTGATCGCAGATAAGGTTGACCTTCTGGTAGTTGCAGCAATCGACGGCGAGTCCCTTTCTCAGGTACTGGCAGATGCAAAAGATGCAGGCATTCCGGTTATTTCCTATGACCGTCTGATCATGAATACCGATGCCATCAGCTACTATGTATCCTTCGATAACTACACCGTAGGTAAACTGCAGGGTGAGTTCGTAAGAGATACTCTGGATCTGGACAACGCAGGCGACAAGACCTACAACATCGAGTTCACAGCAGGTGACCCGGCAGATAACAACGCAGGATTCTTCTTCAACGGCGCATATGATGTACTGAAACCGTACATTGAGGCTGGTACTCTGGTAGTTCCGTCCGGACAGACAGAATTCGATCAGGTTGCTACAAAAGCATGGGATACCCCGACCGCTATGACACGTATGCAGAACATCCTTGGTTCCTACTACTCTGACGGAACACAGCTGGATGTAGCTCTTTGCTCCAATGACTCTACAGCACTTGGTGTAACACAGGCAATCGAGTCCGATTATGCAGGATCCAACACCGTTATCATTACCGGACAGGATGGTGATGAGGCTAACCTTGCTAACATCGTTGATGGAAAACAGACAATGACCGTTTACAAAGCTGTTGCAAACGAGGCAGTTGCTACACTGGATCTCGGCGTTGCTATTCTGAATGGTGAGACACCGGACGCTGGTCTGATCGAGTCTGCTGGATGGTCTTTCGATTGTGCATATGATACTTCTTCCTATGACAACGGCACAGGAATTATCCCGTCTTATCTGCTCGTTCCGACAGTAGTTACTACAGACAACATGGATGCTGAGCTGGTTGATACCGGATACTACACCAAAGGCGATGACGGATATCTGCATCCGACCGCATAAGCAAAACAAATAAAATACATGTCGATCTGATGTCGGCATAGATTCAGTGGCTGTCACAAAACACCCGTGCTGTGACAGCCACTTCTTGACTAAGGAAAATAGATCTCCGGAGTCGAAGAAAGCAGTGGTTCCGCTGAGATATTTTTTATATGAGAAGAAACGATTTGTAGAACACAGTCGGGGAGGTAGCATTTGGCAGATATAATTCTGGAAATGAAAAACATTATCAAAGAGTATCCCGGCGTTAAGGCTCTGAATAATGTAAATTTCAAGGTTGAGCGCGGGGAAATCCATGCGCTTGTTGGTGAGAACGGAGCCGGAAAGTCCACTCTTATGAATGTTTTGTCCGGTACGATCCCGTTCGGACAGTACACCGGAGACGTTGTTTTTAACGGCAATGTCTGCAAATTCAATAACATCAAGGATTCGGAAAAAGCAGGAATCGCTGTTGTTCATCAGGAACTGGCACTGATTCCTGAGCTCACGATTGCCGAGAACATGTTCATGGGCAATGAGCGAAAAAATAGATTTGGCATTATTGACTGGAATCGGACGTATCATGATGCGGATGAAGCCATGAAGCGCGTACGGCTCAAAGAGGCATCTTCGGTTCTGATCAAGGATATCGGTACCGGTAAACAGCAGCTGGTTGAGATCGCCAAGGCGCTGTCTAAGAACTGTTCGCTGCTGATTCTGGATGAGCCTACTTCTTCTCTGAATGAGGAAGACTCGAAGATGCTGTTGGACATGCTGCTGGATTTCAAAAAAGAAGGAATTACGTCCATCATCATTACTCATAAGCTGAACGAGGTTGCCTACTGTGCAGATACGATTACCGTACTTCGAGATGGACAGTCGGTAGAATCCCTGCAGAACCCGGATCATAATATCGATGAGGAACGAATCATCAAGGGAATGGTTGGACGTGAACTGACCGACCGTTATCCGGAGCGGGAGCACAACATCAGTGAAGAAGTTGCTTTTGAGGCCAGAAACTGGACGGTTTATCATCCGGTCTATACCGAGAAGTGCATGGCAGAGAATATCAGCTTTAAGGTTCACAAGGGTGAGATCATTGGTTTCTCCGGACTGCAGGGCGCGGGAAGAACCGAGCTGGCAATGTCGCTGTTCGGTAAGAGCTATGGAAGCAAAATTTCCGGACAGGAATTCATCGGCGGACAGGAAGTGCATCTGAAAAATGAGCATGATGCCATCATGCATGGTCTGGCATATGCCACAGAGGATCGTAAGACAAACGGTCTGATCCTTTCCGAGACGATTGCCAGAAATACAACCCTGGCCCGCATGGAAAAGATTGCGGACAGAGGAATCGTCAATGTGGCGAAGGAAAACGAAGAAGCAGAGAAGTATGTGCAGGCAATGCGCACCAAGACACCGAGTATCCAGCAGCATGTCGGCAACCTGTCCGGCGGTAACCAGCAGAAGGTACTTCTGTCGAAATGGATGTTTGCCATGCCGGAGATACTGATTCTGGATGAGCCGACACGAGGTATCGACGTCGGTGCAAAATATGAGATCTACCAGATCATGAATGAGATGGTATCCGAGAACAAAGCAGTTATCATGATTTCCTCAGAACTTCCGGAGCTTCTGGGTATGTGTGATCGTATCTATGTCATGAACGAAGGAAAAATGGTAGGAGAGTTCTCAGCAGATCAGGCAACGCAGGAGAATATCATGAGTGCGATCCTGAAAACAGATGACCGGGCGAAGGAGGCTAACGCATGAAAGCAAAAGAGTTTATAAAAAAATATACGATGGTGCTCGCATTGGTCATCGTATTTCTGTTCTTCACAGTTTTGACAGGCAGAAGACTGGTACTTGCACAGAATATTTCCAATCTGCTTCTGCAGAACGCATATGTATTGATCATGGCCTGTGGTATGCTGCTCTGTATCCTTACAGGTGGTAACGTCGATCTGTCGATCGGTTCGACGCTTTGTCTGTCCGCAGCTCTGGTTGCCAAGCTTCTGGATAAGGGAGCGGCACCGGCTATCGCCATTCTGGCTGCCCTTGGAGTTTCCGCACTGATCGGTATCTGGCAGGGTTGGCTGATCGGTTACATTCACATCCCGCCGTTCATCTGTACACTGGCAGGTATGTTCCTGTTCCGAGGAGTTGCACGAGTAATCCTGGATTCCCGTACGATCTCCATCATGAACAAGGATTATCTGAAGCTCTTTACTTCCTACATTCGCTTCGCCAATGAGGAAAACCAGCATGTAACCTCCGCTCTGATCATCGGTATCATCGTAGCGGTTCTGTTTACGGTCTACACCTTTGCTGTCAGAGCAAAGAAGGCAAAAGACGGATACAAAGTCGGTGCATTCAGTTCCACTCTGATTCGTACAATTATTATCGATGCCTTGATCGTTGCCTATGCATACAAGCTGATGGGATACAAGGGTATTCCGGTAATGGTTATCTGGATTCTTATCGTAGTTCTGATCTTCGGTTTTATTACAAGTTCTACCGTATTTGGCCGTTACTTCTACGCAGTCGGCGGAAACGAGAAAGCAACCAAGCTTTCCGGTATCGACCCGCGTAAGGTTTACTTCTGGGCATATTTCCTGATGAGTGTGCTGGCCGGCTTCTCCGGACTTCTGGTTGCAGCCCGTATCGGTTCTGTAGATGGTAACATGGGTAACTCCTACGAGATGGATGCCATCGCAGCCTGCTTCATCGGCGGCGCTTCCGCATACGGCGGATCCGGTACCGTTCCGGGAATCATGATCGGTGCGATCCTCCTCGGTGTTATTAACCAGGGTATGTCGATCCTCGGTCTTCCGGATCAGTATCAGTACATCGTAAAAGGCGGCGTTCTTCTGATCGCGGTAATCTTCGATGTAGTATCCAACCACAAGACTGGAAAATCCTGATTTGCAGGAGTAAATTGGAGTAAGGTTCTAACTTTCAGGATTTATAAAGAAAAATTGGAAGGCATGATAATTCCAGACAAATAGTATGTGTATCCCGGCAGAGTAATCTGCCGGGATTTGTTGTTCTCTGCGGATATATGGGGGATTTTGGTCTCTGCGGAGACATGGGAGGTATTTGGGTC
>JAUNAK010000122.1 GCA_030527665.1 Eubacteriales bacterium | reverse complement strand
TCTTTCCTGAAAAATATATTTAAAAATCGTGTCCATTTACTTGACTATGTTGCAGAAACGCATCCTGTTGTGCCTTATTAAATCGGTGAATCTCATCTACAAACAAAACCGTTCGTTTTCCATAATGTCTGCGTTGTTCTGCTTGCTTCATGATATCTTTTATTTCTTTAATACCACTTGTTACCGCAGAAAATTCAACAAATTCCGCTTTTGTTCGGTTAGCTATTATTTTTGCCAAAGTGGTTTTTCCAACTCCGGGAGGTCCCCAAAAAATCATTGATGAAATCTGATCATTTTCAATGAGTCTTCGAAGTACTTTTCCTTCTCCTAATATATGTCTTTGTCCCACATATTCATCTAAATTCTGAGGGCGCATTTTTGCTGCAAGAGGCTGTGGCATCACATTATCAAATAGCGACATCTGTTCCATTTATCATTTCCTCCTTCTTCATTTTATTCCACCTGCATCCAACACCGTGGATCCGGTGCATAAAATTTTACAAGACAGGTAACCTGAATGTGGTAATTCCTCCTAAGTCATTACCCAATGATATTACTATGTAAAAATAAACCAGTCAATTGTTTTTATATAAAAATACATTGACTTTTCCATTTTCCGGCAGTAGCATTTACAGTATAAAAACTACCGGTTCTAAAAGAAGTTGACCTTATGAAAAAAACGGAGCCATGAAGAATAATTAACAAAACACAGATACTCTAATGAGATCACCAAATGGGCTTTAAGCGTGAATCGGATAATTTTTTAGAAATGAGGCGTTCATCATGAAGGAAGCATTACCACTTGATCGAATTTGGAATCCCTGGCATGGCTGTCACAAATATAGCGAGGGTTGCCAAAACTGCTATATGTTTTATTTGGATAAACAGCGTGATAAGAATGGTGATGATATTTATAAAACAAAGACTAATTTCAAACTTCCACTTAGTAAAACCAGGTCCGGTGAATTCAAAATTCCCAGCGGCTCCAGTGTTCGTCTCTGCATGACAAGCGATTTTTTTCTGGAGGAAGCTGACATCTGGAGAGATGACGTATGGGATATCATCCGTCAACGCCCCGATGTCCATTTCTGGATATTAACCAAACGTGCAGAACGAATATCGGACCACCTTCCCTGGGACTGGTGCGATGGTTGGGAGCATGTGACTTTAAATGTCACTGCCGAAAACCAAAAACGTGCAGATGAAAGAATCCCTCTTCTGCTTGATGTCCCTGCTAAACATAAAGGTATTATGGTCGCCCCCTTCATTGGACCTGTAGATGTATCAATATATCTTGCAACAGGACAGCTGGAATCCGTCCTTGCTGATGGCGAAAATTATGAAGGTGCAAGGCCCCTTCACTATGAGTGGGTAGAATCCCTTTATCATCAATGTAAGACATACCATGTGCCATTCTCCTTCTATGGTACAGGCAATGTTTTTGTTAAAGAAGGTATGACTTACCATATTCCCAAAGCATACCAAAGAGTACAAGCTTTAAAATCAGGACTCCAATATCCTGAAATTATCGGTGATTTCAAAATTCAAAAACGCTGTGCCTCCTGCAATCGACGTCACTCATGCGGCGGTTGTAAATGGTGCGGGAGATGCCGTTAAAAGGAAAGCATTCAATCATATTCGATTGATATGCTCTCCTTTACACACATCGTTGCAAATGGTTCTTCCAAAAGGAACCCGGTTTGAAGCAAATTATTGCAAAAATCCGCAGATTCTCACAAGAGAATCTGCGGAAGATCAATGCCATTTTAAAAGGATTTGGTATTTACTTGTGTATCAGAATTTCATTTTTCTACTCAGCGCTTTCCGGCATATACCAGTATGAATGTGTTCCGCTCAGATAGGTCTTTGCTCCCTTCGGCATCTGCGTCAGTGCATTGAAGACATTGATATAGTCTCCAAATCCCATACCAATGCAAAATGCCCCCATCATACCAAGAACCGTCAACCGCGGAAAAAGAAGAAATACCACATAAGGAAGCAGTCCAAAGACACAATTGGGCAGCAGGCTCATGAAAACAAATCTGCCCCTACTCATATCCTCCGTACCAACTACGAACATCATTCCCTGTTTCAAATTACTGTACATATAGACATCTTCCCTGAAACACAATCCATGCAGGAACTCATGCGGAACCAATGTTACCAACGATAAAATCGCCCCGATTGACAGAGCGTTAGCCTTAGAGCTTATCGTACCTGCTCCCCGCATGAACACAGGAACACAGCACAATGCGATCGTAAGAAACGCACCTATATTCGCAATTACCGCCAGCTGTTTCAGACTCGGTTCTCTGAATGGTACTGTATTTTTTTCATGCTCTCTCTGTGGGAGTTTACTCTCATCTCCGTCATATTTTCCTGCATTATGAAATCTCATATTTACCTTCTCCCTTCCGGTTTTCGAACCCGATAATTTTGCAGCTCTCTCCGGTCATTTTCCCGGAATGATCACTTAGAAAGAGTTTTCAAATCCTGTAATTTTGCCGCTCCCATCCGGGCCCATACTTCGATCCTCCTGTGAGATTTGCATTTTATTCTATCCCGGCGATTGTCTTCAGCAGTTCCCTTCCGCTGGAACTTTTAAAGATTCCTTTCCGTTTTTCCAGCTTATCCCGATCCATGTCTTCCAGATAGTTGATCAGAAGATCTGCCTCCATCAGAATTCGAAGCCTATTCGATGGCTCTTCGTCGTACCTGTGATGCCGCAGAACCAGCTGCAGAACGGGTTCGACCATCTGCACTTCATAACCGGCTTCCTGCATCATCCCACTGACCATTTCCGGAGCCATGCTCCGCTGGTTTTCCTGACAGGCATCTCCGTACACTTCTTTGCATCTCTTTATCGGAATATCATGAAGGATCGCTGCTGCAGACAAAATCGCCAGCTCGGAATCACTTACCTTTTCCGAAACCGCAATCAGCCTTGTCAGGCCGTACACCTTCAATATATGTTCTGTACGACGCCTGTGTCCGCCTTCATAAAGTAAGGCATTTTTTAAGAGTATTTGCTCACGATCCATTATTTTCCTCTTTTCTACTCGTTTCTACACTTAACTGCCGCATACCGAGTACTCTGGTGACATACTCTCACCTCAAATGGATTCCATTAGGTGTTAAATACAGCGCATCAATCCTTCAGATTAATTTCTGTCACAGTCACAAATCAAATATGCTTAACTGCTCATCTCTCCATTTTCTCTGCTCCGCCTGGTGGATCACATCATCTGCCTGCTGCTTTCCGATAAGAAACGGAGAAGTCGGATCATGCATCCGAATATTCCGTAGCACGAGTTCTCTGTCTGCATTCGCATAACAGTATTTGCAAAGATGCCCGCATGAATTGTACTGCCCGATATCCCGTCCGAATACACAGGCACACTCTGCCCGCTGCGACTTTACAGACTTTGGAATCACCAGACGCCCGCCGATTGCCTTCTCATAAATGCTTTGTGTGACACAGCCGCTGCAATCTGCGCCATAGACAGAAAGCTCCTTTCCTTCTGCACAGGGCCGGATAGTCATATCGTATTTCTTCCCGATCCGAATGATTTCTTTGCCCAGAAACAATCGCTCTTCTCTGGTTACCCGCCTGCCTTCCGGAAAATTTCTCTTCGTTTTTTCATAAAGATCCAGAAAACTGATCACACAGCTGTGGGTATATCCGGCCAGTTTCTCCGCCATATGCGCAAAATCTTCCACATGCCGTTCCAATGTATATGTCTCTGAAATAAAAATCGGATCGTACCGCCACGCAACCGCATCTGCGCCGACCAGTTTCGAAAGCCTGATAAAATCATCCATAACCTTTTCTTTATCCGGCACATGCGGTTCGATTTCCTTCCCGTAAGGAGTGATCGTTACGAACCAGTAGGATGCATCCAGCAGCATTGCTGCCTGTTCATCGGACGAGCCTCGCTCCAGCAGCGGAAGCATCGGTGCCGGATTTTTTGTGCAGAACCCAATCAGATCCACCACATTCGGATCGATCCTGTATTTTGTCACCTGCACCGGATTATACGGATTGCGCACATATACAAAGCCCTCTTTCATCCGGTTCATAAACCATTCACTGTAAAAAGCCGGAATATCCGTTCTCATCCCGGTTTGAAGAATCATATCCTGCACCACCTTTCCATGAACTCTTATTTTACTTTGTTTTGGCTTCTATCAGCAAGTGTCTGTATGCAATTTACTATTTGGTTGCTTCAAGCCTCGACTCTCCGGCTTCACGGCAACTTTTGTTTTGATTTTCTTGGATTTGGTTGCTTCACACCTCGACTCTCAGAATTCCC
>JAUNAK010000121.1 GCA_030527665.1 Eubacteriales bacterium | reverse complement strand
CACAGGTGTGGTGTGGAGCAAAAGTGTGCAACTTGTTATTGCAATTTTGGGCTGAAAAAAAGTCGGGCTTTTTTGCACAAAATGAACAAAGGAATATTGTGAATTATGTCTCATTTACAACATGTTGCCGTGGTTTTATAATTTTTTTAGAAATGTGAAAACGATTTCACTTTTAATTATCAGTATGGTTCAATCTACGCATTAAGAAAGGAGAATCACACATGGCACTGGATTACAGAAAGTGTGCCCAGGAGATCGTAGACCATATCGGAGGACGTGAGAATGTTGCACAGGCTGCACATTGCGCCACCCGTCTGCGTCTGGTCATCAAGGACAACAGCAAGGTAGACAAGGAGTATCTGGATAACGTTGACGGCGTTAAAGGTATGTTCGAATCCAACGGACAGCTTCAGCTGATCATCGGTACAGGTACCGTTAACAAGGTGTATGACGAGTTCCTGAGCATCACCGGTATGTCTGCAGCAACCAAAGACGATGTTAAAGCAGCTGCAGCTGCAAAACAGCCGCTTTGGAAGAGACTTTTGAAACCGATCGGTGATGTATTCGTTCCGATCCTTCCGGCAATCGTTGCTTCCGGTCTTCTGATGGGTCTGGTAGAGGCTCTTGCAAAGATCCCGGGTCTGGGATTTGCAGGATCTCCCTGGTTTGAATTCCTGGATATGGCATCCAACACAGCATTTGCTTTCCTGCCGGTTATTGTAGCTATTTCCGCTGCCCGCGTATTCGGCGGCAATATTTTCCTCGGAGCCGTTATCGGTCTGATGATGGTTCACGGCGGACTGCTGAATGGATGGAATGTAGGTTCAGCTGATGCCATCAATTCTTTCTTCGGTGTTACCGACGGCGTGATCCCGACCTGGAATCTGTTCGGTAATATCAAGATCGGCAGCTATGTTCTGGGATCGATTTCCCGACATGGTTACCAGGGACATGTAATCCCCGTAATTTTATCTGTATTCTGCATGTGCAAGATCGAGAACTGGCTGCACAAGAAGGTTCCGGAGATGCTGGATCTGTTCATCACACCTCTGTGTACCGTTCTGTCCACCGCTCTTCTGACCTTCATTATTATCGGACCGATCTTCGCAGGTCTTGAGACGATCGTTCTGAACGCTGCAAAGGTTCTGGTTCAGAACCCGATCGGTGCTATGGTAATGGGTGCGATCTATCCGGTAACCGTAGTTATGGGTCTGCACCATATGTACAATGTTATTGAGGCCGGCATGCTGTCGGTTGCAGGCGGACTGAATACATGGATGCCGATCGCTACAGCTGCCAACTTCGCTCAGTTCGGTGCCTGCCTTGCAGTAGGTATCAAAGCCCATCAGGCAAAAACACGTACTGTTGCCGTACCGTCTGCTCTTTCTGCATCTCTGGGAATTACAGAGCCGGCTATCTTCGGTGTTAACATGCGATTCTACAAACCGTTCGTAGCAGGTATGATCGGTGGTGCAATCGGTGCAATCTTTGGTGCTTTCACAGGTCTTGGTGCTACCGCTTACGGTGTAACCGGTATTCCGGGATATCTGACAATCAACAACCCGCTTCTGTACACAGCTCTGCTTGCAATCTCCGGCGGTATTGCATTTGCAATCACCATGGTGATCTGGCGTGAGGATGAAGGTAAGAAGAAAGAGGCAGCTCCTGCTGCAGAGGCACAGGAAGTGAAAGCTGCTGATGAAACATTTGAGCAGAAACCGGTTATGAGCTGCTCTGCTGTTACCGTACTTGCTCCGGCAGAAGGTAAGGTTATTCCGCATACCGAGATTCCGGATCCGACATTTGCTTCCGGTGCACTGGGTGAAGGCGTAGGAATCATTCCGGAGAAGGGCATTGTTCTGGCTCCGTTTGACGGTGTTATTTCTACCGTTGCCGAGACCGGTCATGCAGTAGGTATCACAGGTCCGCAGGATGCAGAGCTGCTGATCCACATCGGTGTAGACACTGTAGCTATGCAGGGCGATGGATTCGAGACACTGGTTAAGGAAGATGAAGCAGTTAAGGCAGGACAGCCGCTGGTTCGCTTCGACCGTCAGAAGATCGCAGCTGCAGGACATCCGGATGTAGTTGTAGTGCTGCTTACCAACAGCGATGACTACGACGATTTCAAAGTTCTGTAAATAAAAACACTGATAATTGCGAAGCACAGCCGTAAAAGGATTGCGGTGCTTCGCAATTATTCGTAAAATAGAATACATAAACAAATATTTTCAAAAAGGAGTAATCGCTATGAAACAGTTTTCTTACACAATCACAGATCCGTTAGGTATTCACGCTCGTCCGGCAGGACAGCTTGCTAAACTGGCTAAATCTTTTGGCGAGACCGTTGTTACGATCACAAAAGATGACAAAACAGCAAAAGCTTCCCAGCTGATGAAGCTGATGAGCCTTGGCGTTAAAGGCGGTGATACCATCACTATTGCATGTGAAGGCGGCGATGAGGATGCAGCTCTGGAAGCACTGAGCAGTTTCCTGAAAGAGAATCTGTAATTCTGTTTTTTCTCCAAGGAGGTATAAGCCATGATCATGATGCAAGGCAAAGGTGTCTCTCAGGGTGTTGTCAGCGGAAAACTTTATTTCCTGCAGCGCAAAGATGCCACCATCGTAAAAGGTGAAAACTGTGATCTTGGAGCCGAGCAGGCAAGACTGGATGCTGCAAAAGAGACCGCGATCGAACAGCTGGAGGCTCTCGCAGAGAAGACCAGAGAGGAATCCGGTGATGAAGCGGCTATGCTCTTTGAGACTCATGCCATGTTCGTAGACGATGAGGATTTCGTAGAGTGTATCCAGAATGTTCTTGAAGAGGAGCAGTGTACAGCAGAATATGCGGTACAGACAGCAGGCAGGCAGTTTGCCGACATGTTCGCAGCTATGGATGATGCCTATATGCAGGCAAGAAGTGCCGACATCCTGGACGTATCCAAACGTCTGGTTAACAATCTGCTGGGAATCGTAGAGGGCGGTATCGACTCCGATGAGCCGGTGATCCTGGCTGCCGATGATCTTCCGCCGTCAGAGACCGTTCAGCTGGACAAGAGCAAGATTCTTGGATTTGCCACACAGGGAGGTTCCGCATCTTCCCATACCGCTATCCTTGCCCGTACCATGGGTATTCCGGCAATCTGCGGACTGGGCGATGCATTGAAACCGGAGTATTCCGGACGTCTTGCCTACATGGATGGTGAGACCGGTGCGATCTATCTGGATCCGGATGAGCTGACTCTGCTTGCTTTCAGAGACAAGAGCGAGAAACAGCAGCAGATGAAAGAGCTTCTGGAGACCATGAAGGGCCAGGAGGATGTAACTCTGGATGGCAAGCATGTAAATGTGTACTGCAACATCGGTTCTCCGGATGATGTAGGTGCTGTACTGGCTAACGATGGTCAGGGTATCGGCCTGTTCCGCAGTGAGTTCCTGTATCTGGCTTCCGAGGATTATCCGACAGAGGAAGAACAGTTCCTGGCATACAAGGAAGTGGCAGCTGCCATGAACGGCAAGCGTGTCATTATCCGTACACTGGATATCGGTGCAGACAAACAGGTGGATTACTTCAACCTGAACAAGGAGGAGAATCCGGCACTCGGTACCCGTGCGATCCGTATCTGTCTGAATCGTCCGGAAGTATTCCGTACCCAGCTGAGAGCTCTGTACAGAGCATCTGCATATGGTAAAGTTGCCATCATGTTCCCGATGATCACTTCCGTATGGGAAGTAAAAGAGTGCCGTCGTGCATGTCAGGCAGTTATGAAAGAACTTACCGATGAAGGCATCCCGTTCAATCCGGATACAGAGATCGGTATTATGATCGAGACACCGGCATCTGTATTTATGGCAGATGAACTTGCCAAACTGGTAGACTTCTTCAGTGTAGGTACCAACGATCTGACCCAGTACATCCTGGCATGTGACCGTCAGTGCAATGATCTGGGCAAGTTCTTCGATCCGCATCATCCGGCAGTGCTTCGTGCACTGAAGGCTGCGACCGATGCCGCACACAATAACGGTATCTGGATCGGTATCTGCGGTGAGCTTGGCGCAGATCTGGATATGCTGCCCACATTCCTGGCAATCGGAATCGATGAGCTCAGCGTAACTCCGAAGGCAGTGCTTCCGCTGCGAAATGCTCTTCGCAAGTGCATTGCAGCAACCTGCACACTGGATCTTCTGGAATGCTGATCAGGTAATAAAAAATGCTGCGGACAATAGAGTTTGTCCCGGTAATATGTGCAGACAGCACAAGGAAACATAATAAGAATAAACAGTCCGCTGTGGTACCTGAATGAGTACTGCAGCGGATTTTGTG
>JAUNAK010000050.1 GCA_030527665.1 Eubacteriales bacterium | reverse complement strand
CAGTTCGCAGGTTCTTCTTCCGTTCCGGCTCACGTTGAGATGATGGGTCTGATCGGTGCAGGAAACAACCCGATGGTTGGTATGACTGTAGCTGTAGCCGTATCTATCGAGCAGGCAGCAGCAGAAGGCAAATTCTGATTTGTATAAGCAAAAACAAAATGAGAGGGAGGTCCGATGGACCTTCCTCCTTTTTTGCGCGGGCAGCGATGAGAATGCCGTGCATACGGACATTCGGGAAGCACCGCGAAAACGGAATAAACTCACAAAGTGTGTTTCTCATAGTTAGGAAACGATGCATTATGGATTGTCAGTTACTGGTTCAGATAATGTTTTCTGAAGTATTCGTAAGCTTCTTCGGCAAATACCTGCAGCCGGCTACGTTTCGGGTAATCCCCTGGAAAATAGTTAAATCTTTAAATAAATACGAATACGACCAACCATACAAAACGTCAAAAGCTGTGCTTGGAATTTTTTGCCAGGATGCCTGCCTTCAGATCGTCGTTCATGAATTTGATACGATCATCATTCAGGTTGAACAGGAACATCAAAACAAGCAGAGCCGCAATACCAAAGCCTATCGGTGCCCAGCGGATATAGGTTGACAGGCAGCTTGCAAAATAAGCAGGATCTGCCCCGTCTTTTGTTACTGCATCCAGATTGCCTGTTACAAGCACTGCGGTACGAAGTGTTGTTGCAACCAGAGAACCTGTTTTGATCGTAAGTGCATATACGGACATCGTCAGACCATCGGTACATGCACCGTTTTTTCATGCACCGTAGTCGGCAGATGCTGCAAACTAAAAATACTTTTCCAGATCCCTCCAAGTGTTACGCCGAAGATAGATGTCAGGTTGAATACCGGCATGAACATGCTCATGAGTTTCGGATTTCCGTAAATATAATTGCACATGTACATTGCACAGCCGGTATAGATGAAGTAGTAGCTCTTGTGCAGAGACATCTTATCCATGATGGTTCCGAAGATCGGTCCTCCGATTCAGCTCAGGATCGGCTGCACCAGTGTAATAAGTCCGGAAAAAGCTGCGGGCATCATGTATACATTGGTGTACAGGTAGCTGAGATTTCTCAACACCTCCGACTAACTGTTGAATCGGATAGGCAACTTTAAATTGTTTCAGCTTCTTTTCGTCTTATGCTGACATTGTCGCGGTAACTTTTGGTTCTTCTGTCATACTCATTCCTTGTACCTTCCTTTCTGGCGTATATGTGGATCAGCAGTAACGTTTGGAGATGCGAAATCTTCCGTCCTTCCGCATTCGGTCATCCATAAAATTATGTATGACTAAATTATGTGTGCATAATACCTCTGGAAAATATTCTCTGTTAATTTGTGCGACTCATAAATAACTTACAAATGGAAGATTGTACGAACAACGTAATCCTTTAAATATTCCAGGTTATTATCGATGTATCGTTTCTCAATTGCTTCAGTGATCGCACGGACTACAGCAATGCCGCAGATGGAGTACAGGCGCAGATCAATGTCTGTAATTTCCGGATTGATCAGTTCCTGCTGCAGGCTGTAATAGCGGTCTCTTCGAATATTGGCTTCCAGATAATGAACACTTTCCCGCTGGTATTCGTTGGTAAAACGAAGAAAATTCGGATTCTGCAGCTTTTCGGAAAACAGAATACGATTCTCAATGGCAATATCCAGATCCATACTGTAAGCTTTTGTATGTACGAAAAGGTATTTGGAGATCTCACTTCGGATATTCATCAGGCAGTTATTGTAAATCGTACGGCAAGGTTGTTTTTTGTCCCGAAATAATAAGTAATCAGTCCGTTGTTTACACCGGATTTACTGCTGATCTGGCAAGTGTGGTAGAGAAATATCCCTGTTCATAGAATAATTCACTTGCAGCGGCAGGCGGCTTTTCCTTTGATGGTTTGTTTGCCGGTATTCTCGATTGCCATAGAAGGTGCCTCCTTTTTTGTGAATTTCATAATAATTATCGAATAGAATAGTAGAAATGACTGTCTGGTAAATAAATGAAATAGAAGAAAATCGTAAAATAGTACAGAAAATTATGTGCAGCTAAATCTCGTGTTGACATTTGATAAATGCATGTTACGCTGAAATTAGAATTTAGTCGTACATATATTAACTGTTTACCTCAATAAAAGGAGGGAACAGAATATGAATGCTTTTCGCACGGCTGCCTGCAGCATCGAAGGACGTACACATCTGATTGTCATGGTGGTCGGCATTCTTATTGGCTGTTTTGCAGGACTGCTTCTCTGGGAGTTCACAACATTTGCAGACATTATCATATTTATCGGATGCATTGTTTCTGCCGCGGGAGCACAGCAGTTCTGTCAGTGGATCGTCAGATGCAGAGATGAATCATAGTCGAATCGGCAGGAGGTAGTACGATGGAATATAAAGTTTTACCGGGAACCGGTCTTCAGGTTTCACGCCTTTGTCTGGGAACAATGACGTTTGGTGATCAGGCGGATTTTGAGGAAAGCGAGAAAATTCTTCATGCCTGTCTGGATGCAGGCGTAAACTTCATCGATACCGCTGATATTTACTGTAAGGGAGAAAGTGAAAAGATACTCGGAAAACTATTGCCCGGGCATCGGGAAGAGCTTGTGATCGCCACAAAAGTCGGCGGTCCGTCCGGTGTCGGCAAAAACGGTTCCGGTCTGTCCAGAAAGCATATAATTGCGAGTGTGGAAAACAGTCTGAAACGAATGAATACCGACTATACGGATATTCTGTACTGTCATTTTCCGGATCGAAAAACACCCTATCAGGAGATTATTGCGACCATGAATCAGTTGATCCGGGAAGGAAAGATCCGGTATTACGGACTCAGCAATTTCTCCGCATGGCAATGCTGTCAGATTATTATGCTTGCACGCGAAATGAACATGGAACCTCCGATCGTAGGAGAAATGGTTTACAATCTGCTGACCCGAGGCATCGAAGATGAGTTTCTTCCGTTCAGCCGTGCTTTTGATTTCGGCATTGCTGTATACAATCCGTTGGCAGGCGGTCTGCTGACGGGAAAACATCTGCCGGATAAAGCTGCTGCAGGCAGCCGTTTTGACAGAGAAGAAGGATATCGCAGAAGGTACTGGAATGACAGCAACTTCCGTGCCATGGAAAGCCTCACCCGCGTTGCGGAGGAAACAGGCATATCCCTTCTGGAACTTTCTTTCCGCTGGCTGCTGAATCATCCGGAGGTGACCAGTGTGATTTCCGGTGCCAGCAAGGCAGAACAGATTCGTCAGAATCTGGGATTCTTTGACGGAAAAGAACTTCCTGCTAAAGCATTTGCCGACTGTGATGAAGCATGGAAGCAGATACGCGGAGAGTATTTCAGTTATCATCGATAAATCGTTTATATGCATGAAAACCGGAATTTCGCATGAGGATCAGTGCATTATTTGGCAGTTCCGGGAGTTGGAGATGAATTGCATATGCAAAGAAGTGAATGAAAAATGCATATTGACAAAGGAAGGATAGTTGCATAAACTTAGAGAAAAGCAAAAGAGCGTCCATCGGATGATCTTTTGCATGCTTTACAATCAAAATTTAATCGGGAGTCCGCCGAAGGATTCCCGCACCGTTTTCCACCACCGGGTGGGGAAATAAAAAGGTGTTCAAAGCTTTACCGTAGGTACGGCACAGAAATGTGTTATAAGGTGAGGCTTTGGGCACCTTTTTCTTTTTGAGTAAAGCAGCATGTTTCAGGAAATGTATCAAATGTTGCATTGCGGATCGGCAGATGCATCCGCAGCAGTAAAATTCAGGAGGCCAACAGATGAATATCAAACCGTTTGCAGTGGAAGAGTGGATGAATAAATATGAAACAGGAGCAAAATACAATATTGCGGAGACCTGCGTAGACAGTGTATCGCTTGATGAATTGTTTGAGCTGACCAAAACGGATAAAGAGAAATTTCTCGGAGATTTCTGCGCACGACGTCTGACCTATGGAGATATTGAAGGTCTTCCGGAGCTCAAAAAGGGAATCTGCTCCCTGTATAAAACACTGAAACCAGAAGAAATCGTCACTACTCACGGAGCATCCGGAGCGAATCATCATGTGTTTTATACACTGGTGCAGCCGGGGGACCGTGTAATTAGTATCACACCAACCTACCAGCAGCTCTACTCCATTCCGGAGAGCTACGGCGCAGATGTACAGTTTCTGCATCTGACAAAGGAAAACGGATACCTGCCGGATCTGAACGAGCTGAAGAGCCTGCTGACACCCAATACAAAGATGATTTGTATCAATAATCCGAACAACCCGACCGGAGCCCTGATGTCAACAGAACTGCTGCAGTCCATTGTGAAGCTGGCCAGAGAAGTGGATGCCTATGTACTTTGCGATGAGGTATACCGCCATCTTACACAGGACGACACATGGAGTACTTCCATCGTGGATCTGTATGAGAAAGGAATCTCTGTCAGCAGTATGTCCAAGGTATTTTCCCTTGCAGGACTTCGGCTTGGCTGGATCGCCTCTCATGATATGCAGTTTGTTCGTTCCTGCTTCTCCCATCGTGACTACAATCTGGTCAGCTGCGGTGTATTTGATGAAGTAGTCGCTTCGATTGCCCTCCAGAACAAGGATGTTCTGCTGGAGAGAAATCGCCGGATGGTAAGAAGAAATCTGTCGATTCTGGATGCATGGGTCAAGGCAGAGCCGGCGGTACAGTATCAGAAACCGCAGGCAGGTACGACGGCACTGGTATTCTATGATATGCAGATACCTTCCGTGGAATTCTGTGATCGTATGTATTATGAAACCGGTGCTTTTGTAACACCGGGGGACTGCTTCGAAGAACCCTTCAGTTTCCGAATCGGCTATGCCTGCGAGGAAGACGTTCTGCGCGCAGGTCTGGATGCAGTAAGTACATTTATCAAAAATCATAAGGGAGAATAAGAAGTATGGGAATGATCAGAATCTTAAGCGAACAGGATATAGAGAAACTCTTTACATTAAAGGATGCAATTGCTGCGGTAGAAGAAGCATACCTGCAGAAACAGGAGGGCGGCGGTGAATTATGGCCGATGGTCTTCCATGAGTTTGAGCCGGGCGTTGCCGATCTGGATATCAAATCCGGAAATCTGGATTCGGAAAATATCTTTGGTTTAAAAATAGTTTCCTGGTACGGAAAGAACCCGGAGAAGAACCTGCCGGCACTGTTCGGAACATCCATGATCTTTGATCTGGAGACCGGTGCACCGAAGGCAGTATTAAATGCGGGTGCAATCACCGATCTTCGAACCGGAGCAGCAGGTGCGATCGGAGTCAAATATCTGGCGCGGAAGGACAGTAAAAAACTGGTTATGGCAGGCTGCGGAGCCCTTGCACCGTATCTGGTTGCTGCCGCGCTGTATGTCATGCCCGGAATCGAAGAGGTAACCGTTATTAATCCTCATAATCCGGGCAAGGCGGAAGCTGAACTCTCCGCAATTACGGAAATCGTGGATCGGCTGCTGGAGAAGTCCGATGCACAGAGAACGGCTGTGATTACAGCAAATGCCGATGCGGAACATACCGTACGGGAAGCCGATGTGATCATTACGGCAACTCCGTCATACGAACCGATGATTGCAGCAGAGTGGGTAAAGGAAGGAACGCATATCAGCTGCGTAGGTGCGGATATGTCCGGCAAAGAGGAGATCGATGCAGAGATCTTCCGGAATGCCCGTGTATTCGGTGATGACAGCAGACAATGCTTTTCCGTTGGTGAATGTGAGATCCCGGCAAAGAAGGGATATATTACAGAGCTGGATGCAGAAATCGGTGCCGTAATTGCCGATGCATCGGCCGGTCGTCAGACAGAAAATGAGATCACGATTTTTGATTCCACCGGGATCGCCCTGCAGGATCTGGCATCCGCAGGAAAGATACTGAAGCTTGCGGAAGAACAGGGAATAGGTTCTGTAGTAGAGATATAATTAAAACTGAAAATTACACAAGCAAAATGTAAATTACAATAATAGAGAAAAACTTTTGCGTATAGTAGAGATAGATTCAAACGGAACAACAAAACGAATTTGAGGAGGAAACTATGGCAAAAGAAAAATCACTTTTTGACAAAGACGGCGCCAGAAAAGTAATGCGCAAACGTGACTATGCAGCAGATTTCGGCGGTCAGATGGCGCTTGGATTGATGGCAAATCTTGTTGGTCAGTTAAACTATTTCTACACCGATAAAGTGGGACTGGCAGTCGGAAGTGTCGGTATCGTACTGGCAATCGCAAAACTGATCGATGCATTTACGGATGTGATTGCCGGAAACATGATCGATCATTCTGCCGGAGGCGATCATAAATATATCAAGTGGATGGGACGTCTGCTTGTTCCGGCTGCAGTCATTACATTGATGATGTTTACGGTACCGGTTAAGGCAGGACAGACAGCTGCCATGATCTATGTACTTGTTACCAATCTGCTGCTGACGGCGGTATTATATACCTTTATTGCGACCCCATTTTCTGCAATTATGGTTGTTCGTACCCGAAGCATCGGCGAGCGCAGTACCATGGGACTGGTTCGTGCAGCCGGCAACTACGGTGCGGGTATGGTGATCTCGATCATGACGATTCCGCTGACCAATATGCTTGGCGGAACACAGGCAGCATGGATCAAATACGGCTTTATTCTGGCTTTGCTCGTACTGCTGTTATTCCTGATCTGCTGGAACAACGGAAGAAAGGCGAAATTTGCATGTGATTATGAGGATGAAAAAGAAGGGGCAGCGGCAGCTGTGGAAGAAGAGGAGCCGGTGGCTTTCAAGGATGCAATCGGTATGCTGTTCCGCAATAAGTACTGGGTGATCGTACTGGCATTCAACCTGATTACAAGTGTTTCTTCCGGTATTGCCGCATCAGGCGGAACGTATTACTGCAAGTGGATCTTCGGAAATGACAATCTGGTTGGAATTATCGGAGCAGGCGGACTTCTGGCCACGCTGATTGGCTTTGTTCTTTCTGGTCCGATCATCTCAAAGCTCGGAATCAAGAGAACGATCTCGATCGGACTGATCGGTGCAGCCATGATGGCAGGTATTCGATGCATCATGCCGACAAATCTGACAATGTACATTACAACAAGTATGATTGCAAGCTTTATTCAGATCCCGATGATGAGTCTGTACGGTGTTTTGACGGCAATGACCGTTGATTATAACGAGTGGAAATATGACAAAAAACTGGTGGCCATGTCCGGTGGTGCAATCGGTTTCGGAAGTAAAGTAGGAAACGGTCTCGGATCCGTGATTCTTGCTGCCTTCCTGTCGATCGGTGCATATGACGCAACACTTGCCGTGGCATCGAAGTCCATGACCTATTCGATTCTTGGTTTCTCCAATTATCTGCCGCTGGGAATAAATATCCTTATGTTTATTATATTCCTGGGCTTTGATCTGGAGAAAAAACTTCCGCAGATGCGTGAAGAAGTTGCTGCAAGACGCGCAGCGAAGTAACCGAATAGAAAATAGTAAAATCAAATAATCAGACGTAAGAGCCGATATCCCGGGTGATGGGGTATCAGCTTTTTTGTGCGTCTGAAGAAATGGAAAAATACAATGCAAAACTGAAAATTACAATCTTATGTCTGGTAAAAAACATAAAATGCAATTATAGAGCAGCGGCACGAGCATAGGAGGAAGACAATGCTTACAGTTAAAGAAATCAGAATTGAACATCAGATGAATTGTATTACAGATGAGAAGAATCCACGCATTTCCTATGTACTGGAAAGTGATCAGACAGACGTATATATCAGGGAAGCAAAAATCAAGGTGGGTTCCTGGGAGACTCGGACCGACCGGCAGATTGGAATTTGCTATGAAGGAGAGCCGCTGCAGCCGTTTACGACTTATACGGTGGAAGTAGAGGTACATACGCAGGACGGAGATCAGGCATATGCGAAGAATACGTTCCGAACAGGAAAGATGGGAACGGAATGGAACGCAGAATGGATCAGTGATGAAGCATATGCCTTTGAAAACGGTACGTCTCCGGTTCCGTTTGTATTTCGGAAAACGTTTGCATGCAAAAAGCAGATCAAACGCGCCTTTGTCATTGCCACGGCATGGGGAATCTACGAACTTGCAGTAGACGGAAAAAAGGCAGGAGAAGAGTATTTTGCTCCCGGGTTTACCAGTTATGCGCATCATCTGCAGTACAGCCTTTATGAGATCAAGGATCTGAAACAGGAGATGCACGAAATCACGGCGGTTGTCGGCGGCGGCTGGGCAGCGGGCAGAAGTACATATATCTATGACACCAATAAAAGCTTTTCAAAGATTTCCGCGGAGCTTCCGGCCTTTCTTATGGAACTGCATCTGGAGTATGCGGACGGGTCGGAGGAAATAATCGGAACTGATGAGAGCTGGCAGGTAACACAGGAAAGTGCCTATCGTTTCGGGGATTTTTATGATGGAGAGATCTATGATGCATCGATCAATGCATCGGATATTCCCTGGCATCCGGTTACGCTGTTTAAATCCAAAGAACATCCGAAGCTGACAGCGAGATACGGAGATCCGGTGACTGCACATGAGGTTCTGAAACCGGTCGAATGGCACAGGGATACAGAAGGCCGGCTGATCTATAATTTCGGTCAGAATCTGGCGGGTGTCGTTCGTATGACGATCAACGGAAAACGCGGACAGATCATCCGGATCCGGCACGGAGAGGTACTGGAAAACGGTGCACTGTATACAGAGAGTCTGCGTTCCGCCAAACAGCTGGTTCAGTATACCTGTGCGGAAGGCAGACAGACATATTCTCCCCGACTGACATATATGGGATTTCAATACATTGAAGTTTCCGGAATCGAAGAAGCGGATATCGAAAAGATAGAAGCGGTTGCTGTGTATTCGGATATGGGAGAAATCGGACAGTTTGTCTGTTCGGACGAAGATATCAACCGGCTGCAGAGCAATGTTGTCTGGAGCGGAAAATCCAATTTTGTAGATATTCCCACGGACTGTCCGCAGCGGGATGAGCGGCAGGGATGGACAGGGGATATTGCACTGTTTGCAAGTACGGCCTGTTTCAATTTCGATATGAACCGTTTTCTGGAGAAATGGCTGCTCGATCTGAAGGATGAGCAGACAAAAACAGGATCGGTTCCTTATGTTGTTCCGAAACGGGGAAATAAGACACCGATCATGACAACTTCCTGCTGGGGAGACAGCTGCATCATGGTTCCATGGGCACTTTATCTGAGCCGGGGAGATAAGGAACTGCTGCGCAGACAGTACCCGGGGATGCAGCGATATATGCATTCGGTCAGACGATGGGTATTCGTTTCCAATATGTTCAAAAAATCCAGACTGACCTGGTCAAAGCCGTTCCAGTTCGGAGACTGGTGTGCGCCTTATGGTTCACTGCCGGACTGGTTTGCAAAAGGTCCCTGGGTAGGTACGGCGTATTTTGCACACATTTCAGAAATTATGAGCAAAGTATCCGGAATCCTGGGTGAGACAGAGGAGCAGAAAAAATACGAGAAACAGTACCGGGATGTATGCAGGGAATACGAACATGTGTATATGGACGGAAAAGGAAAACTGCTGCAGGAATTTCAGACAGGCTATGTGCTGCCGCTGTATTTCGGAGTCGGAAATCAGGAAAACAGAAAGTCCATGGCTGATCATCTGTGGAAGCTGATCATGGAAAATGATATGCATCTGAATACCGGATTTCCATCGACACCCTATATATTGTTTGCACTTTCCGATAACGGCAGGCAGGAAGAAGCGTACCGGCTTCTGAAGCAGGATACGGCTCCGTCCTGGGTATACAACATCCGAAAGGGAGGAACGACCTTCTGGGAGCAGTGGGATACGATCCAGCCGGACGGTTCATTGAAATCCGCTTCCATGAATCATTATGCATACGGAGCCGTCGGGGATTTCTTCTATCGCAGAATTTGCGGCCTGGAGGCCGTCGAAGGCGGGTATAAGCGCTTTTCTGTTAAGCCTCTGATCGGCGGAGGACTGACCTGGGCGGAATGCAGCCATGTCTGTCCGTACGGAACTATCCGGGTTCGCTGGGAGATCGGGCATACCGCAGAAGGTGAAAAGGATTTCGAGATCACTGTGGATGTACCGGTTAATACAGCCTGTGAACTGACACTCCCGGACGGAGAAAAATTTGAATTCGGAAGCGGTAAACATACATACAGATGCCGGCTCGTGCAGACGGAGACAGGCTGCGATAAAAAGTAAAGCCTTTCTCTGCGGGACCCTGCACATCATCGCGGATCATGAAGATGCTTCGCGTACAGCTCTGCATGAAAAATGTAAATTACAAATTCGAACTGAAAAATACAATATAGCTCTTCTCGAATTTGCTACGATAAAGCTATCAAAGAGAACAGCAGGCATTCACGGAACAGAAGGAGAAAAATCACATGAGACAGCATATTCGCATTCATAAAGCAGAGCCCAACAAGGGGATTTTGAATTATTCACACTTACTGGATGCACCGGCCGGAAAACATGGCTTTGTAGAAGCGAGAAAAGGACATCTGTATTTTGAAGACGGAACAAGGGCCCGATTTCTTGGATTCAATGTTGCCCAGCGGTCAAACGTACCGGATCATGAGACGGCGGAGAAGCTGGCAGAACGTTTTGCAAGTATGGGAGTGAATCTGATTCGTCTGCATGCGGCTGATGGACCAATCGGAAAAGAGCCGGGAAGCTGGAGTATGCCGGAGGAAGCGCCGCTCCTGGATTACAAAAAAGGATCAACCCGATACTTTGATGCCGAGGGTCTGGATCGTTTTGAATATTTTGCGGCAAAACTGAAAGAAAAAGGAATCTATCTGCATATCGATCTGATCGTTGCAAGGGAATTTCAGGAAGCGGACGAACTGGATTATCCGGGCGGTGCTCCAAGCTGCGTCAAACGCTATCCGATGTACAATGCACGCATGATCGAACTGCAGAAGGAATATGCACGGCAGCTGCTGACCCATGTGAATCCGTATACAGGACTGGCACTGATCGATGATCCGGCGGTCATAACCGTACAGATCAATAATGAAGAGAGTGCAATCAAAGGAACCATGGATTCGGATAACGATGTACGGATGATTCCGTATCAGCAGGAGGTGCAGAACCGGTTCAATGCTTTCCTGCTGATGAAATATCACAACCGTACAGAACTTGCGAAGGCCTGGACACATGACGGTATCTGTGCACTTGGAGAAGAGGAAGATCCGGAAAAGAATACGGTACGCGGAATTGCCGGCGGTTTCTATCAGCCGGAATGCGACCCGATGAGCGACTGGGATGCATCGGAGGGACCGGCACGGTATGCGGATTTTATGGAATTCGGTATTTATATGAACCGCAGATTTTATCAGGATATGAAGGATTATCTGATCTCCATCGGAGTAAAGGTTCCGATCGTGACAAGCAATCTGACAACGGGAGCTGCCGATGTGTACGGACATGCGGATGGTGACATCATGGAGAACAATACATATTTCAACCATCCGATTCTTCCGGTCGTAAACGATACCTATCTGGTTGCGGGTCCTGTGGAATATGTATCGGCCAATCCGGTGAAAATGCAGCAGTATATCGGTTCCATGGGAACAACACTGACCAGTCTCGGAGCGGTTGCGGCGGTAAAGGATAAGCCTTATATCATCAGTGAATGGAATGAGTATGGAGAGCATCCGTTCCATTCGACGGCCTTTGTGCAGTATGTTGCCTATGCCTGCCTGAATGACTGGGACGGATTGATTCTGTATAACCATCATACTTCGGAAAAATGGGATGATCAGCCGGCGGATGAGATTCGGAATGTATTTGATGCCTATAATGATCCGGCTGTGATCTGCCAGTGGGGATTTATGGCTTCCGTATTTCTGAAAGGTCTCGTTTCTGTGGCAAAAAACATGGTGGATATCGTATATACACAGAATGACCTGAAAAGCCTGCCGCATCTGCATTCAATGCCGACAACATTTCTGCCGTATATGACACAGATGCGCAATGTTTTTCTGGATGGCGGAAATACATATAAGGGAGATGCGGATGCAGCTGTGAATGCCGGCTTCTTTAACGGATGTGATCTCCGTGATGCCGGACACGGCGTGTATTATTCCTGGAGTCCGTATCGGGATGCGTTCCGCAGATATCCGGATTCCAGGCGTATGAAAAACGCTGCAACAGGAGCTGAAGAGCTGGAAAAGGATATCTATCTGGGAGAACAGAATCTGGTATTTGCAGATATTCGTACGGCTTCCGACAACGGAGATTACACAAAAGTTGCCGGATACATGGATCGTGCATTTAAGAAATGGGGAATGTTTGAAGAAGGAACCGGCTTTGTGGACGGCAGACTGATTTCGGATACAAAAGAAATCGTTTTTGATCCGGATCATGCAAGGTTCTCCGTTCACACACCGTATATCGGTTATTTCAGCGGAGCACCGGAAGAATCTATTGTACTCTCGGATGCGATTTCCGTTGTAAGCCGGAATGAACGAATCAGTGTTTCTCTGATCGCACGCGGGGAACAGGATCTGTCCGGAGCAGATGAGTATATTCTTACGGCAATGGGGACGACCGGTATGGATGAAACAACAATGTTCCCGGCACAGGAGATGATGGGAATTACCCTGATGGGCGTACAGTTTCACGGAAAACTGTATGCAGAAACACTGGAAGGATGCATCTGCGTGAAGGCAAAATGTGCCCGCCTTGAGATTCTGAATCCGGTGGGAGAAGTTCTTGAAACACTCGAGGAAACCGCAGACGGAAATCAGGTTCGGTTTGAACTGGATGGATCCACAGCAGGGCTTCAGTATCGGCTGCAGATCCTTGGTCGATAAATAATTTGTTCCATACCAGCAGAAAGGGATAAAACGAAATCATGAAATATTACTGCAATCCGATCAATGTCAATTATCGCTATCAGGTGATCAGGGAACCGGAGCAGAAAAAAATCAGTATAGCAAGAGAAGCGGCGGATCCGTCGCTTCTGTACTATAAGGGAAAATATTATATTTTTGCATCGATGACGCTGGGCGTCTGGATGTCTGAGGATATGGTGACCTGGGAGAATCATCCGCTGCCGGCGGAACTGCCTCTTTATGACTATGCACCGGATGTTCGTGTGATTGGGGAGTATGTGTATTTCAGTGCATCCAACTGGAGCCGTCCCTGTGATTTTTACCGCACAAAGGATGTGCTGAACGGTCCCTATGAGAAGATCGAAGGAAGCTTTCCGTTCTGGGATCCGAATCTGTTTGCGGATGATGATGGACGTATCTATTTTTACTGGGGATGCGAGAGTACAACACCGATCTACGGCGTAGAGCTGGATCCGGAGTCCATGCATCCGATCGGTGAAACAAAGGAACTGTTCTTTGGAGATCCGTATCGGCACGGCTACGAGCGTTTCGGAGAGGAACACAGCCTGCTGCCGCCGATACATATGCCGTATATCGAAGGGGCATGGATGAATAAACGGCAGGGGAAATACTATCTGCAGTACGCCTGTCCGGGAACCGAGTTCAATATCTATGCAGACGGTGTATATGTATCGGAGCATCCGCTGGGCCCCTTTGTTCCGGCCCGAAACAATCCGTATTCCTATAAACCGGGCGGCTTTCTGACAGGAGCAGGACACGGATCCACGCTGGAAGATGAAAAGGGAAGACTCTGGCATGCAGCTACCATGCGGATCAGCATGAATCATAAATTCGAACGCCGGGTCGGACTCTGGCCTGCGGGAATCGACAGAGACGGGGAACTGTTCTGCAACCAGCGATACGGAGACTGGCCGAGAGCTGTGAGGGAAAACGAAACGGATCCGTGGCGCGATCCCGAGTGGTATCTGCTCAGTTACGGAAAACGTGCATCGGCATCTTCTTTCGAGGAGGGACATGAGGCGGCACTGGCTGCTGATGAAAATGTACAGACCTGGTGGAGAGCTGCCGGCAGTCAGCCGGGCGAATGGATCTGTCTGGATCTGGGAGAAACACAGCGTGTACATGCGGTGCAGATCAATTTTGCCGACGATCGTATCGAATTTCCGGAAGCAGAAAAGCTTCTGGATGAACAGAGGAATCGTTATATTGTCGAAAAGGATTTTGTATCACGATGGCTGCTGGAAGGATCGGAGGACGGTCTGCACTTTCAGACGATTGCGGATAAAACGGAGGCGGTATCCGATCTGCCCCATGATCTGATCGTTATAGAAGAAGGCATTATCTGTCGATACCTGAAACTCACGGTACTGGAGATGCCCTTTGGTCAGAATGCCTGTGTTTCCGGTCTTCGTGCATTCGGAAAAGGAAACGGGGAAAAACCGGAGATACCTGTTTTTCATGCAGTGCGAATCGGTGATCTGGATATGCAGGTGACCATAGGGCAGCAGAAAAATACGGTCGGATACAATATCCTCTGGGGCAGTGATCCGGAAAAGCTGTATCACAGCTATCAGGTATTCGGCACAGAGCAGACGGTCGGTGCACTGGTGAAAGAGGAAGACTATTTTGTGCGTGTCGATGCATTCAATGAGAACGGAATAACGGAAGGTAGCATACAGAAGTTATTGAAGGCATACGGAGATAACGAAGGAAATATAAAGAGAGAAATACAAATTAAAGGATAAGGAAATGAACGGCAGAAAAGGCAATAAGGATAGAGAACTGTTTCGGTTTGCTGATGAGGGGAACAGCTGCGTTATCACCGATCCAAGAACGCCCAGACACTGGTACAACTATCTGTGGAATGAGGATCGGTATCTGGCACAGATATCACAGATCGGACATGGAAAAAGCTATTATCTGGATGAGAAATCCAACATGTGCATGATCAACAGGGATGATGCCAGATATGTGTATATTCGTGACGAGGAGACAAATACAAGCTGGAATATCGGAGAGGGACCCATGAATACACCCGTAGAGGCGTACAGCTGTACACATTCGATCGGATATTCTCTCCTGCAGTCCAAAAGAGAGCGAATCGAAGCATCCTGGCGGATATTTGTTCCGCAGCACGGCTATCATGAAGTGTGGACACTCCGTCTGAAAAATACAGACAGCCGACCCAGAAATCTCAGCCTGTTTTCAGCGGTAAGTTTTCATCTGGAGGGATTTTCCTATCCCAGGTATTATGAAATGTACCGCTGTATGACCACCGGATTTGATAGAGAGCTGAACGGGATCTATTGCGGATCGTCCCATCCGTTTGCCCCTCATGAGAGGTACAACGGATTTCTGGCTGCAAGTGAACCGGTATATGCCTATGACGGAAATCTGGCGGATTTCTGCGGAACAACCGGTACGCTGACGCTTCCGGATGCATCGGCATGCGGATTATTTACGGCACCGGATGTAATTGTACAGGGAAGAGACTGTACAAATTCCGAAGCGGCACTTTTCATTCTCGGCGGTGTGCTGCAGCATAAGCTGCATCTTATGCCCGGGGAGGAAAAAGAAATTCGTGTTATATTTGGAATATGCAGTTCCCGGGAAGAAGCGAGAGCGGTTGTCAAAGCGTATCAGACGCATGAGGAAACAGAATCTGTCTTCCGACAGGCGGAAGCATACAATTACGGGAAGATCTCCTCGCTTTCGATCCGTACATCGGATGAAAAAATCAATGCAATCATGAACAACTGGGTGAAAAAACAGGTGGATTTCTGCATTGTCGGCAAGAAGGGCGTGAGGGACAATCTGCAGATCGCTGTTGGACTGTTGAATTACAGACAGGAAAAAGCGAAAGAAGAGATCCTCGAATGTCTCCGTCACCAGTTCGCTGACGGACATGCGGTTCTGACCTGGTATCCATATGATGCGACACGCTATTCGGACCAGCCGTTCTGGATTATCTGGGCGGTATGTGAGCTGATCAAGGAAACGGGAGATATAACGATTCTTGAACAGGAGATCGAATGGCAGGACGGAGGTTCCGCATCGGTTCTGGAGCATGTAAAGGCAGCGGCAGCGAGGCTGCTTGCGGACAGGGGAAAACATGGACTTGTAAAAATCTATTTTGCAGACTGGAACGATGCACTGAATATTACGGATGATCCGGAAGCGGAATCCGTGATGCTGTCGCAGCAGACAGCACTTGCATTTCGGGAATTGCAGAGGCTGATGGAACAGATCGGTGATCGGGAGTATGCGGGGTTCATACGTGAGCAGTATGAAAGTCTGAAAGCTGCCATCAATATCCATGCCTGGGATGGAGAGTGGTATGCGAGAGCACTCAGTGATAAGGGAAATGTCGGAAGCCGTAACAGTGCGGGAAGCAGAATCTATGTAAATGCACAGACCTGGGGAATTCTTGCCGATGTGGTACCAGAAGACCGGTTGGCACAGGTCGTACATGCTGTTGACGGAATGGAACATGATTTTGGATTCCCGTTGAATCTGCCGGCATATCCGGCATATGATCCGCATGTGGGACGAATGTCAGGAATGCTTCCGGGACTGTTTGAGAACGGCGGGGTGTACTGCCATGCAACCGGCTTCAAGGTTCTGATGGACTGCAGACTGGGCAGAGGCAGCAAGGCAGTGGAGACAATGAAGAAGATCATGCCGGATAATGCTAAGAATCCATCCGCACGATCCGGTGCCGAACCGTATGTATTCACAAACTGCTATTCGACCAATCCCGGATATTACGGAAAATCCTATCAGTCCTGGACAACGGGAACATCCTCCTGGTGCCTGATGGGCGTATATGAAGGCATCATGGGCATCAAAAGAGAGTATTCCGGACTTCGTATACAGCCCTGCTTTCCGGCGGAATGGGAAACGGCAGAAGCGGTCAGACATTTCCGGGGAGCAGACTATCATGTAGTGATCAGGAATCCAAATCACGCGGACGGAGGAATCGCAGAAGTATTTGCGGACGGAATTCTCTGTCCGGATGGAATTCTGCCGGATTACGGTGATGGCTGCTGCCATGAGATACAGGTAAATATTCATGGATGACAGCAAAGCATGAATCATGCACAAGAATTCGTATATGAGTAACAATTGGCCCCGAACGAGCATTGCTCGTCGGGGCTTTTATCAGTTCACATTTCTCATTTTTTTGCGGTACTGTGCAGGGGTCATACCGTACTTCTTTTTAAATACATTCTGAAAATAACTCTGACTGGAATAACACAGATACGTGCTGATTTCTGCCAGAGTTTTTTCACTGTATACGAGCAGACTCCTGGCTTCTTCCAGCTTGCATCGGGCAATAAAAGCACCCGGCGTAATATCCAGTTCCTTGCGGAAACATTTGGTGACGTAGGAAGGGCTTCGGTCAATGTAGGCTGCCACATCATCCACGGTCAGATTCTCGTTGGTATGTGTACGAATATAGCTCAGACAGCTGAACAGATCGCTGGAAATATCTTCCGCGGCTTTTCGGCGGTTGGAAAGCCTGCAGAAGGTCAGCAGCATATTGTATCGAAGTGTTTCGATCTCTTCCAGACTGTGCAGATTTTCGCAGGTTCGAACATATTCCCCCATACGGTCAAAGGCTTCCGCCATGGGAATGCCTCCCGGAATACCACCGATCATAACTACATTGGTGATCGTATTGATAAACATGTTTTTGGCATTCCGGATCGGAGAATTGGACAGCGGTTTGGACAGCAGATTCAATGGCGTTTTACTTAAAAATTCCCGAAGGCGTGTCTCATTTCCGGATTTGATGATCTCGTACAGCTGAATTTCATTGGCATAGGTATCGTAGTATTCATGCTTATGTTCGTCTTCGAAACGGACCTCTGCCGCATGTTCTGCGGAATCCGGAGAAGCATTGTCTGGGAAAAAATGAGAAAGCTCCACTTCTTCGTCATTCATGATCTGGTGAAGCAAAGTCATATGTTTGGCCAGCTGCAGATGACTGATTCTCGGTATGGTGCAGAGAAATTCATGCACCTGTTCTTTATACTGTATAGGAATCAGATTTTCGCGAAGAAACAGATTGACGATTGCAGGAGTGATCTCGGTTCCGATCACCGGTCCGATCGTAAAGGCAAGTTTGGTTCCCTTCAGCTGGACAATGCCGTATTCCAGTTCCGGATGATAGCAGCTGAACTGCGGGCAGTTGATCAGATCGGACGGTGCAGCTGAAATCGGTGCCGGCGGAATATGAAAAAGGTCCACCAGGGTGGAATACAGAATTTCACATCCGTCGGTCAGGCTGATCGGGATATAGGTAGATGCATAATAGTTTTTGCAGAAAGCAATGTAATCCATGGATAGTACCTCGCAAATCATGAAACGGTGATTTATATATATGAAGTCCTGAGCACCAAAGTGCAGAAGGCAGAACAGGAACACCTGGCTCTTCTGCAGGGCAGGAGTGGTACAAGTATATAGAGTTAGTATAAGTGAAATAAAGATGGATTCCAACAATGGAAATTACAATAAAGAACTCAAAAACACAATTTCTGAAGGGGATTCAATGCTATACTATATAAATCAGAATGCAGCAATTGCAGTGAAGTCACGGAACCGAAAAACGCATCAATCAAAGCAGTACGATGGAGCAGTACAGAAGATAGTACTGTTCTGAGAAAACAGCTGTTTATCTTGGATGAAGGGAGAATGAATAATGGAAAAATACAAAAATGCAGAATTGACGCCGCAGGAGCGGGCAAAAGATCTGCTTGCAAGAATGACGGTAGAGGAAAAGATGGGACAGGTGCGTACGGTGATGCCGTTTGGTCTGGAACCCGGCGTGGGTGCCGAGCAGTGTCCGCATGGAATCGGTGAGGTTTCGACACTGTTATACAAAATGCTGCCGGATGCAGAGGCACAGGGCGCAGTACTGAATACGCTGCAGGAAAAAATCATGGAGCAGAGCGGACATGGAATTCCCGCAATTTTTCATACAGAAGGACTTTGCGGGATCTTTGTGCAGGATGCGGTGAGCTATCCGGGAGGAATCAATCGCGGAGCTTCTTTTGATCCGGAACTGGAAGAAAAAATCGGAGCAGCTGTTGCAAGAGCAGCGCTCGCAACCGGTATGAATCATGTATTTGCACCGGTATTGGATGTGGCCAGAGATCCGCGTATGGGGCGGCAGGGAGAAGCCTACGGGGAGGATCCTGCCCTGATATCCGCAATGGGTGCGGCCTATGTAAAGGGAATTCAGCAGACGGAAGTTGCCGGTAAGAAGGCTCATGCCGTTGCAAAGCATTTTGCCGGATCGCACATGGGAATGGCCGGTGTGCACGGAGCCGATGCATCGATTACCGAACGGCAGATGCGGGAGATCTATGCAAAACCGTTCCAGGCGGCAATTACGGAAGCGCATATGAAGGGCATCATGCCGGCATACAATTCCATCAACGGACGTGCGATCTCTCTTGACAGAAAAATGCTGACAAAGCTTCTGCGCGAAGAAATGGGATTTGACGGAGCTGCGGTATCGGATTACGGAGCCATATCCAATGCACATGAGTATGATCATATGTATGAGCTGAAAGCAGAAGCGGGCCTGGCTGCGATGAAAGCCGGTATGGATGTCGAAGAGCCAAGCAAAGCCTGCTACGACGATGAACTGGAACAGTGGTTCAAAGAAGGTAAAGCAGATATAAAAATTCTGGATGCACTGGTGGAGAGAGTACTGACTGCCAAATTCGAAATGGGATTGTTTGAGTCTCCGTTTGCATTGACCGGTAAGGAACTGAAAGACGCATTCTATGCAGAGGAAGATAAGCAGATCTCTCTGAAGAGTGCAAGAGAATCGCTGGTGCTCCTGAAAAATGACGGTATCCTGCCGATTTCCCAAGAGATAAGAAAAATAGCAATTGTCGGACCTCAGGCAGACAAGGCCAGAAGACTGTTTGGCGGATATACGCATTACAATATGAACGAGAGTTTCCTCATGCACATGAATACGATGGCCGGTGTGGATAAAGATATCAAAGACGGGGAAATGAAGACGTATCCGGGAACACAGGTAGAATGCGATGATGAGGAGAAATATGATCAGCTTATGAAAAAGCTGAAGCCGGAGATCAAATCGATTGCCGAAGAGATACAGGATCATTTTCCGGATGCAGAGGTCACATTTGTACAGGGATATCCCAAGGTCGGAAATGACGTGTCCGGATTTGCGGAAGCGCTGGAAGTATGCAGACAGGCGGATTTGATTCTGCTGACGCTTGGCGGAAAGAACGGCAGCGGTTCAATTTCTACAATGGGAGAAGGCGTGGATTCCACCAATATCAATCTTCCGTATTGTCAGGAGCAGTTTATTCTGGAAGCGGCAAAACTGAAGAAGCCGATGGTCGCCGTTCATATCAACGGACGTCCGATATCTTCCGATGCGGCGGATGCACACTGCAATGCGATTCTGGAGTGCTTTGTTCCGTCGGAGATGGGATCCCGGGCAATAGCCGAAGTTCTGACAGGAGAAGTAAATCCCAGCGGCAGGCTGCCGGTTTCTGTGGCATACAATGCAGGACAGGTTCCCGTATGCTACAATCATCCGAACGGATCAGCTGCACATCAGGCAATGAGTATCGGATTTCCGACGTATATGGATCTGCCGCACACACCGAGATATCCTTTTGGTTTCGGCCTTTCCTATACAACATTTGCGTATGAAAATCTGAAAGTGGATCCGAATGAGAAGGAACGCCGGGTAACCGTTTCTCTGGATGTAGTCAATACCGGAGCGGCAGCCGGAACGGAAGTTGTGCAGATTTATTTTGAAGATCTGTATGCATCAATGGTTCGTCCGTGCAGAGAACTTGCCGGATTTGCAAGAGTGCATCTGGAAGCAGGTGAAAGAAAGTCGGTTGTTTTTGATATTCCCTATTCACAGTTTGCATTTCTGGATGAAGACATGCAGTGGATCGTGGAAGCAGGACAGATGAAAATCTATGCATCCGCATCTTCCGAGGATGACCGGGCAGAAGAAACGTTCCGAATCGAAACTTCGGAAATCATCGACGGAAAAACGAGGGCATTCTATACGATCGGAAAATCGGTAAGGGTGTAGAGTAATTATTATTGAAATGGGCCGGATAGCGTGCAATGCTATTCAGCCCTTTTTTTCTGCATAAGAATTATGATGAAATCATACCAGTCCGATATTCGGCAGGTGTTTGGTTAAAGTACTCTTTAAAAATTCTATGAAAATAGGTTGTGTTGGACAGTCCGCATTCGAAGGATATGTCATCAATGGTCATGTTAGTTTGGATAAGGAGCCTGGCCGCTTTTTGAAGAATGAAGGTTCGGCTGAATTTTACAAAACTTTGTCCGGTTTGGCTTTGAACTATTTTATTGATGTAATGATCACTATATCCTAACTGATTGGAGAGTTCCGTTCTACTGATTTGTCCTTCATATTTGGATAAAAGTTGTTCTATTTCATAAAATAACTTTTCTTGCCGTGTACTGACTAAAGATTGAAACGTTGATCTATAACAGAGCTCTTTATGCAGCTCGTGAAAAAAACGAATGAATAGACAGTTAACCTGCATGTAATACGCAGGTTTTTTTGATCTGGTTTCATCTATCATACACTTGACTATTGAGGATAAATTGGAGTCATGCATGGTTCTTTGAAATAAAATATATTCTTTTGCAATAGAACTCTGCCTGAAAACATAGTTTCTATATAAATCATAAACTAAAAGTTTTTCATGTTTTAAATTTCTAAAGTTATCAAAACTAACATCATTTCTGATAATTTCCGAAAAAAAATCTGTGGAAATTCCAATATATAGTAATTCACATTTTTCATTATATATATCAAGATGTCTAATATTTGGATTAACAATACTGCAATCGCCTTTAATCAGGATATGAGTTTGTGTATCGAATTGTTCTTTTATGGAACCTTCAAGTACTATCAT
>JAUNAK010000049.1 GCA_030527665.1 Eubacteriales bacterium | reverse complement strand
ATATCCACGTTGAGATCTGTTCTAAATGCCATCCTTTCTATACAGGACAGCAGAAGGCAACTAATGCTCGTGGACGTATTGAGAAATTCAATAAGAAATACGGCATTAAATAATCAATGTGATTGTAATGTGCAAAGACAAGGGTCGGGATTTGTTCCCGACCCTTTTTAATTGCATCCATTATTTTTTTATATTATAATTACTCTGATTATTTATGCATAGGAGTATGAAGATATGGCAAATTCTGGAATTGGCGGACAGGCTGTCATTGAGGGAATCATGATGAGAAATCGTGATAAGTACTCACTGGCGGTAAGAAAGCCGGATCAGGAAATAGAGGTTCTGATCGAACCGTATAAAGGTGTTGTGGATATACCTGCTTTATATAAAGTACCGATCATTCGAGGGGTACTTGCATTTCTGGATTCTCTTGTAGTCGGTATGCGGACGCTGATGGTTTCCGCTGATTATTTTGCCGAAGAAGAGGAAGATGAGGAAGAGAAGAAGAAAAAGGAAGCGATGACGGCAGCTGAGAGAGCGCGTCAGGAGAAGAAAGAAGAGCGAATGGAAAAAATGATGATGACCGGAACTCTTATTTTTTCCATTGTGATAGTTGTTTTTCTGTTTATGATGCTTCCCTATTTTATTTCTGATGTGATCGGTAAAGTGATTACATCAAAATGGCTGATCTCCTTGTCGGAAGCAATTCTGCGTGTGCTGATCTTTATTGTCTATCTGGTGCTGGTTTCACAGATGAAGGATATCAAGCGTACCTTCATGTATCATGGGGCAGAGCATAAATGCATCAACTGTATTGAAAACGGATGGGAACTGACAACTGCGAATGTAATGAAGAGTTCCCGTTTCCATAAGCGCTGCGGAACCAGTTTTCTTGTGTATGTCATTCTGATCAGTGCGGTTCTTTTGATGTTCGTACAGGCGGAGTCACATGTGATGCGGGTAGTTATCCGACTGCTGCTGGTTCCGGTAATTGCCGGTGTTTCTTATGAGTTCATACGAGCGGCAGGCAGGTCGGATAACAAAATCGTGAATGCATTGTCCAGACCCGGACTTGCGATGCAGAAACTGACAACGAAGGAACCGGATGAAAGTCAGGTAGAGGTGGCAATCAAAGCGGTAGAAGCTGTATTTGACTGGGAAGAGTTTCAGAAGGAGAATTTTACGCATGAATGAGATCAGTCGTTCTTTTCGATCATGGTATATATACGGAACAGAGTTATTGACTTCAAGAGGCATCCGGGATGCAGAAACAGATGCATGGATATTGCTGGAATATGCGGCCAATATAAGCAAGAGTTTTTATTTCATGCATATGCATGATCCGATGGATAAGTCGGATGCAAATCTGTATTATGACCTGCTTAAACATAGAGCGGCGCATATACCGGTGCAGTATCTGACCGGTGAGGCTTTCTTTTACGGAAATACTTTTCATGTGACACCGGATGTACTGATTCCCAGACAGGATACGGAAGTGCTGGTGGAGCAGGCGGAAGATAGATTGATGCCGGGCATGCATATTCTGGATATGTGTACCGGAAGCGGGTGCATACTTCTGTCGCTCGTCAAAGGTCATTCGGTAACCGGGGTCGGATGTGATATCTCCAAAGCTGCTTTAGATGTGGCTGAGAAAAATCGGCAGAGACTGGGAATTAAGAAAAGTCAGGTCAGCTGGATCCAGAGTGATCTGTTTGATGCCGTGGGCGGTTCTTTTGATATGATCGTTTCCAATCCGCCCTATATTCCGACAGCGGTGATCGACGAACTGGATCCGGAGGTGAAGAACCATGAACCCAAAACCGCACTGGATGGTCTGGAAGACGGACTGTTCTATGAAAGCGGCATTGCTGAAACGGCCAGACAGTATCTGAATCCTAACGGCTGGCTGTTGGTGGAGATCGGCTATGACCAGGGGGAAGCGATGAAGAAGATCCTGCAGAATGCAGGGTATGAACAGGTGCAGATCATAAAGGATCTGTCGGGAAATGACCGTGTAGCAGCGGGAATCTGGAGGTAAAGATTATGTTTGAACAGCTGGAAGATGTACAGATCCGGCTTGAAGAGATACTTATGCGTTTAAGTGAACCGGGAGCAGCAGACGATCCCCGTGCATTTCAGCAGCTGATGAAACAGCAGGCAGAGCTGCAGCCGGTTGCGGATGCATACGGCGCATATCGAAAAAATGAAGATACGATTGCAGACTCGCTGGAGCTGCTGGATGAAGAATCCGATCCGGAGATGAAGGAGATGCTTCGGGAAGAACTGTCCGAGGCGAAGAAAAAGCAGGGGCAGCTGGAACAGCAGCTGCGCCTGCTGCTTCTGCCGAAAGATCCGAATGATGACAAGAATGTAATCGTGGAGATCCGTGCAGGTGCCGGTGGTGAAGAAGCGGCATTGTTTGCATATGAGATCTATCGCATGTATGTGAAATATGCGGAAGGAAAAGGGTGGAAGACCGAGCTGGCGAGTCTGGATGAGACCGGGCTGGGCGGTTTTAAGGAATGTACATTCATGATCAAAGGAAACGGTGCCTATTCCTGCCTGAAGTATGAAAGTGGTGTACACCGGGTACAGAGAGTTCCTGCTACAGAATCAGGCGGACGAATTCATACCTCCACCTGTACCGTTGCGGTCATGCCGGAAGCTACGGATGACATTACGATCGATATTCCGGAAAAAGATGTCCGCATTGATGTTATGCGTGCTTCCGGAAACGGCGGTCAGTGTGTCAATACCACAGATTCCGCCGTGCGTCTGACCCATTATCCGACAGGGATCGTTATTTATTCCCAGACGGAGAAAAGCCAGCTGCAGAATAAGGCAAAGGCATGGGCTCTTCTGAAGGCAAAACTGTATGATCTGGAGCTGCAGAAGCGGCATGACGAAGAGGCGGATCTTCGAAGAAGTCAGATTGGAACAGGTGACAGATCGGAGAAGATACGTACCTATAATTTTCCGCAGGGCCGTGTTACCGATCACAGGATCAAACTGACACTTCATCAGCTGGATTCTGTATTGAATGGGGATCTGACGGAGCTGATCAACGGACTTACGACAGCCGATCAGACAGCAAAGCTGGCAAAAATGGAGAATCACTAATCAAAATACATGGTTGAAGCAATAATAGAGAAATGCGTGATCGGGAGGAGTTTTGGTTATGAGCAAAGATAAGAAAACAACACTGGTGGTCATGGCTGCAGGAATCGGCAGCCGTTTCGGAAAAGGAATCAAGCAGCTGGAGCCGTTGGGACCGGGAGGGCAGATCATCATGGACTATTCGGTGCATGATGCATTGGAGGCTGGATTCAACAAGGTTGTATTTGTTATAAGAAAAGATCTGGAAGAGGATTTTCGCGCAGTGATCGGAAAACGCATGGAAGCCAGGATCGAAGTTGCCTATGCCTTCCAGGAACTGGATAATCTGCCGGAAGGTTTTGAGAAGCCGGAGGGAAGAACGAAACCATGGGGAACCGGTCAGGCGATCCTCAGCTGCAAAGGGCTGATCCATGAACCCTTTGTCGTTATCAACGCAGATGATTATTATGGAAAAGAACCGTTCCGTCTTCTGCATGAAAAACTGACAGAGGAGCAGAATAAGGATGATATGCTTCCAATCTGCATGGCGGGATTCCGTCTCGGAAACACGCTTAGTGAAAACGGCGGTGTTACACGCGGCGTATGTCTGATGGATGAGAATATGCATCTGACAGGTGTTGATGAGACACAGAACATTTTTAAGACTCCGGATGGTGCAGCTGTGCAGACAGAGGATGGCTGGCGGACGATCGATGCCGATTGTCCGGTGTCCATGAATATGTGGGGACTGCAGCCGGAATTTATTGATCTGCTGGAAAAAGGTTTTGTAGAGTTCCTCTCCAATATTCCCGAGGGGGACCTGAAAAAAGAATTCCTGCTGCCGATCTTTATCGATCAGCTGATCAAAGAGAAAAAAGCATATGTTGATGTGATTCCGACGGAGGAGACCTGGTTTGGTGTTACCTATCAGGAGGATAAAGAATCGGTAAAAGCGGCATTTGCCGATTTAACGGAGCAGGGAGTATATCCAAGAGATATGTAAAATAAATGAAAGTGAGAATCCTGCAAGAGGATTCCATTTGAGAGAATAATAGTCTTTTGAGAGAAGGACAGAGGGGTATGAATAAAACAATCAGAAAATGGCAAAAAACAGGAGCGGCAGTTGCTGCTGCGGCTGCTATTCTGTTTTCAGGCTGCGGACAGGACAAAATTCCGACTTCTTACGAAAACGGAATAACTTCGCTGGAGAGCAGAGACTATCTGAAAGCGCTGGAACGTTTTCAGAATGCCGTAAATAAGGACGGACAGGATGCAGAAGGATATCGGGGAATGGGAATTGCCTATCTGCTTCTTGGAGAATATCAGAGTGCCGTGGATGCTTTCAATAAAGCACTGGATGCGGATAAACACCCGGCACAGAATGCGGAATTTGCAGAGGATATTCGTTTTTATCAGGCACAGGCCTATTGCGGACTGGACGAATATGATAAGGCGATGACATTGTATAATCAGCTGCTTACCGGGAAAAGAGCGGGAGAGGCATATCTGCTCCGGGGCAAGATTTACGCAAGAAACGGCAAGTTCGGTCAGGCCGGACTGGATTTTCAGAAGGCGGTTGAGCTGAATAACTCGTATGAGATCTATCTGCAGGTGTATGAAGTATATGTGGAAAACAATCGGCAGGCAGACGGCGCCGGCTTCCTGAAGGGAATTAAGGATAATGAACCGAAAACTGCCGATGAATATTATCAGCTTGGTCGGGTATACTATGAGCTGAAAGAACTGGATACAGCGGAGAAATATCTGAGTACAGCAATCGAAAAAGAAGTCGATGCAGCGGTACCTGTTTTAGCGCAGCTGTATCTCCAGCAGGGAAAGGCAGACCGTGCACGCAAGGCATATAAGACCTGCGTAGAGGCGGGCAGAAAGCCTTCCATCGGTTATAACGGACTGGCTGAGCTGGAAATTGCAGACGGTAATTATGCAAAGGCACTGGAATGGATCGAGAAAGGTCTGAAAGCGGTTGATTCCGATGCAAGAGAAGAGCTGCTGTTTAATGAGATCGTCGTATATGAAAAACAGCTGGATTTTCAGACGGCATATGAAAAACTGCAGGAATTTTTGAAGTCTTTCCCGATCAACGCACGGGCGAAGCGGGAAGCTGCTTTTCTGGAAAGCCGGGTAGCCGAGAGTCAGCAGACCAGGCAGGCTGAAAAAGTCGGCAATCATCCGGAGGAAGAAAAAAAAGAGGAAGAAGATAAGGATTCTGACGAGGAAGAGAAAGACGATGATCTGGATTTTACCGATGAAGACGGTGACGGTTATCCGGATGAACTGGGAGATAATCTGGATTATGACTGGTCTGTATCAGGCGATACCGGGACATCCGATTATACATACTCGGAAGAAACCTGGGAATAAGAGAGTATAGTACATGTACGAGAACAATGAAGAAAAAGAAAAAGTAATTCTCTGTGCGGTTTGTCTTGGCGAAGAAAAAGAAACACAGGATTCACTGGAAGAATTGAAATCTCTTGCAGAGACTGCAGGTGCAGAGGTCGTGGGAAGAATCTATCAGAGAAGAGAACATCCCGAACCCGGAACCTATATCGGCAAAGGCAAGATCGAAGAGATCCGGGATCTGATGTGGGCATCCGGTGCAGGTACGCTGATCTGTGATGATGAGCTGACACCGGCACAGCAGAGTAATCTGGAAGAAGCGCTGGATGCGAGAGTCTGTGACAGGACACTATTGATTCTGGATATTTTTGCGGGCAGAGCTCAGACAAGTGAAGGTAAGATCCAGGTTGAGCTTGCACAGCTGAAATACCGGCAGGCGCATCTGGTAGGTATGCGTTCCTATCTGTCCAGGCTGGGCGGAGGAATCGGTACAAGGGGGCCCGGTGAGAAAAAACTGGAGATCGACCGGCGTCTGATTCAGGAACGAGTGGCGGCATTGAATCGTGAACTGAAGGAGGTCCGGAGACACAGGGAAGTTGTTCGGGCAGGACGGGAGAAAGGCAATCTGAAGACAGCGGCTATCGTAGGATATACCAATGCGGGTAAATCCACATTATTGAATACATTGACCGGTGCCGGGGTTCTGGAAGAGGATGAACTTTTTGCAACCCTGGATCCGACAACAAGAATATTGGATCTGCCCGGGGGAAGCCAGATCCTTCTGACGGATACGGTAGGCTTTATCAATAAGCTGCCGCATGCATTGATCGATGCGTTCCGCAGTACGTTGGAAGAAGCAACCTTTGCAGATATCATTATTCATGTGGCAGACGCGTCCAATCCACAGGCAGAACAGCAGATGGAAGTTGTATATGATACGCTGCATATGCTGCATGCAGATGAAAAGACTATCGTAACACTGATGAATAAGCAGGATAAAGAGGGCGTGCAGCGGCTGCATGACCACAGAGCGGATTACGTTATTCCGATCTCTGCAAAGAGAGGTGCCGGACTGGAAGATTTCTGCAGTGTACTGGAGAAGATCCTACTTGCGGGACAGATCAACATTGAACGTGTTTTTTCTTATCAGGATGCGGGCAAAGTGGCATTGATCCGTCAGTACGGCAGTCTGCAGTCTGAAGAATACACCGCAGAAGGAATTGCCGTTAAAGCAACGGTTCCGCAGGAAATATACGGAAAGCTTTAAACACAGCGAATACAGCAGACAAATCGTCCCTGCAGGGGACGGAAGGAGAAGAGCAGATGAGCAGAGAAGCAATCATGGATATTTTTGGAAATACAGGGGTAGAGGCGATTTTGATCACCGATCCGCACAATATCCGCTACTGTTCCGGATTCCGGGGCGGAGAGGGGATGGTATATATTTCCCCAAAACAAAAGGTGCTGATCACGGATTCCCGTTATACGGAAGCGGCGGCACAGGAAAGTGATTTTACGATCATCGAGGAGAGTCATAAACATAAACGTGTACAGATTCTGCATGAACTGCTGGCTGCCGATCAGGCAGATATTGTGGGATATGAAGATCATTATATGCATTGCTATGAATTCAGCCGTCTGCAGAATACACTTGGTGAAGTGAAACAGTGGATGCCGCTGGAAGAGCAGATCAATCGTATTCGTATGATCAAGACCCCGGAAGAACTGGACAGGATCCGGATGGCCGAGTCCATCGGGGATAAAGCATTTGCAGGTATGATGGAGATTCTTCATCCGGGAATGACGGAGATCGAGGCAGCCGCGGAACTGGAGTATCTGTTAAAAATAAACGGCGGGCAGCGGTTATCTTTTGATACGATCATTGCTTCCGGAAAAAATTCCTCCATGCCGCATGCGATACCGACAGAGAAAAAGTTGGAGGCCGGTGATTTTGTCACCATGGACTTCGGCTGTATTTACGAAGGGTATTGTTCGGATATGACCCGTACGATCGTTCTTGGAAAAGCGAGCGAAAAACAGAGGGAGATCTATGATCTGGTTCTTTCTGCACAGGAAGCCGCTTTGAATGGTATACATGCCGGGATGACGGGAAATGCCTGTGATAAACTTGCAAGAGATGTGATCGTCAATGCCGGATACGGCAGCTGTTTCGGTCATGGGCTGGGACATGGTGTAGGTTTATATATTCATGAGGAACCGCGATTCTCACCCACCGACTACAATATTATTCAGGAGAATATGGTTCTTTCGGTCGAACCGGGAATCTATATTCCTGGATTCGGCGGAGTCCGTATCGAGGATCTGGTGATCGTGCGGGAAGATGGAATCGAAAATCTTGCACATGCACCGAAACATCTGATCGAACTGGATTAAGTCTGTATGATGTGAGGGACAGTCATTGCTGTTTTGAACATAAAAAACAGGGAATTGCCGGTATTCTTGTACAAAGCATTCCATTGACTTTTATATCAACGCTGTCTATCATGAATGTGTTAGAGTAAATGAAAACGAGATATGGTGACGATACGGTCACCTGTTACTACAAAATGTGCTGACAGTAGAAAAGGAGAGCATATTATGCAGAAAATTCGTCTGGAAGAAGAACTGAACAATAACGTATATCCGGGCCGCGGCATTATTATCGGTCGTTCCGCCAATGGAAAATATGCAGTAACTGCGTATTTTATTATGGGAAGAAGCGAAAACAGCCGTAATCGTGTGTTTGTAGAAGATGGAGAGGGTATTCGTACAGAAGCGTTCGATCCTTCCAAGCTGGTGGATCCGAGCCTGATCATCTATGCTCCGGTTCGTGTGCTTGATGAGAACCATACCATTGTATCCAACGGCGATCAGACGGATACGATTTTTGACGGAATGAGCAAGGGACTTACATTTGAGCAGAGTCTGCGCTGCCGCCAGTACGAGCCGGACGGCCCGAACTACACGCCTCGTATTTCCGGTCTGCTGAGCATTGAAGACGGCGTATTTTCCTATACAATGTCCATCTTGAAAAGTGATAACGGTGACCCGACACAGAATAACCGTTATACCTTCGATTATTCTCCGGCAAAAGCAGGCGAAGGCCGCTTTATCTCTACCTATGTTACGGATGGCAATCCGCTTCCGACATTTGAAGGTGAACCGAAGGTATGTGACATCCCGGATGATATCGATGCATGGACAGATATGATCTGGATGAATCTGAACGAAGAGAATAAAGTGTCTCTGTTTGTACGTTATATCGATATCGAGACAGGCGACTACGAAACACAGATCTATAACAAAAACATGTAAGAGAGGTGGAAAAATGAACGAATTACAGTTAAAATACGGATGCAATCCGAATCAGAAACCGTCCAGAATCTATATGGCCGATGGAACAGAGCTTCCGATCACCGTGCTTTCCGGACGTCCGGGTTACATTAACTTCATGGATGCGTTCAACGGCTATCAGCTGGTAAGAGATCTGAAGAAAGCTACCGGTCTGCCGGCAGCAACTTCTTTCAAACATGTATCTCCGGCAGGTGCTGCTGTAGGTGTTGCACTTACCGAAACACAGAAGAAGATCTATTTTGTTGATGACATGGGTGATCTGTCTCCGCTGGCATGTGCTTATGTTCGTGCAAGAGGTGCGGACAGAATGTCCTCCTTTGGTGATTTTATCTCCCTGTCTGATGTATGCGACAAAGACACCGCTTCCGTAATTAAACGTGAAGTATCCGATGGTGTAATTGCACCGGGATATACCGATGAAGCACTGGAAATTCTGAAACAGAAAAAGAACGGCAATTATGTAGTGATCCAGATCGATGAAAACTATGTTCCGGAACCGCTGGAGAAACGTCAGATCTTTGGAATTACTTTCGAGCAGGGACGCCAGGAACTGGATATCAACGATGAGCTTCTGGCAAACATCGTTACAGAGAACAAAGATCTTCCGGAATCTGCGATCCGCGATCTGAAGATCTCTCTGATCACACTGAAATATACACAGTCCAATTCCGTATGCTTTGTAAAAGACGGTCAGGCAATCGGTATCGGTGCCGGACAGCAGTCCCGTGTACACTGTGTACGTCTTGCCGGACAGAAAGCGGACAACTGGTGGAAACGTCAGAGCCCGCAGGTTATGAATCTTCCGTTTAAGCCGGATGTACGCCGTGCAGATCGTGACAATGCCATCGATGTATATATCGGCGATGAGTACGAGGATGTACTTCGTGACGGTGAGTGGCAGAAAGTCTTTACCGAGAAACCGGCTGTATTTACAGCGGAAGAAAAACGTGCATGGCTGGATCAGCTGAAGGGGGTTACGCTTGGATCCGATGCCTTCTTCCCGTTCTCCGATAATATTGAGCGTGCTAAGAAGAGCGGTGTTGAATATATCGCAGAGCCGGGCGGATCTGTTCGTGATGATGCGGTTATCGACTGCTGCAACAAGTACAATATGACAATGGCATTTACAGGCATTCGTCTGTTCCATCATTGATATAATTTGATCGTATTCAAATGTCTAAGCGAAGGCTGTGCGTGCACAGTTTTTGCTTAGGCATTTGTCTTTTGAGAGGAGAAAAAACATGCGGTATGTGCAGTTTAAAATGGAAAGAGAGGATCTGGTCAAAGATGGGGATCAGGTAACGATCATTGAAGGTCAGCTGCCTGCCTCTTATTATTATACGATCATTCCGGCTATCGCCATGAGTGGAAATTATCCTCCGTATGCACGCGTGGAATCCCGGGAAGGCGTGGTGCGTGCAGTGCGTAATACCCCGCGTGGATTCTATGTTACGGTTGAATTCGATGAAAAACCGGCAGAGGGGGAAGGACCGGAAGATTTTGCCAGGATGATGAGCGAAGAAGAAAAGTAGTCTTTGTCTGTTAGAAAGCGCTTTTTTCTTACAGGCCCACTTTTTTGCCGATGAGATCAGACGGTTGGAATGGTTGACTTTTCCATACGGAACAGAGATAATAGGCAATGGACAATTGAACCTGAGAGGAGTTTCATATGGCAGAAGAACAGATGACAAAAGAAGATTTTCGCGTTGAAGAAAATGCATTCTCCAACATTACACATGTGATCGGTGTTGTCAGCGGAAAAGGCGGCGTAGGCAAATCTATGGTTACCGCTTCCCTGGCAAATGCAATGGCCGTGCAGGGATATACTGTTGGTATTCTGGATGCAGATATTACAGGACCTTCCATTCCGAAAATGTACGGTATTCAGGGAGGAGCCGAGTCAGACGGAAACGGCATTTATCCTCCGACAGCAGCAAATGGTATTGAGATCATGTCCACCAACCTGCTTCTTCCGGACGAGGGTGATCCGGTCGTTTGGAGAGGTCCGGTAATCGGAAACATGGTTAAACAGTTTTATACCGATGTGATCTGGGGCCAGCTGGACTATCTGTTTGTAGATATGCCGCCGGGAACCGGAGATGTTCCGCTGACTGTTTTCCAGTCTCTTCCGGTAGATGGTATCGTAATTGTTACATCTCCGCAGGATCTGGTACGGATGATCGTAACCAAGGCGTATCGGATGGCACAGATGATGGAGGTTCCGGTACTGGGTATTGTAGAAAACTACAGTTACCTGGAATGTCCGCATTGCAGTGAGAAGATCTATGCATTCGGACAGAGTCATATCGATGAGATCGCAGCAGATCTGCAGACATCGGTACTGGGCAAGATTCCGATGCAGCCGGCATATGCACAGGCAGCGGATGAAGGAAAGTTTGCAGATGTTCTGAATTCATATGTGGATGATGCAGTAGTTGCTATCCGCAATTTATAATCATAGACAGATTGGATCCGTGTCGCTGCAGAAGCATCTAAAGAATCTGTAATGTAAATGATCTGAAGAACGGCAGTGCAGATCTGCTGCAGGCAGTAAAGCGGATAATGAAAACCTCCGGAGCTTTCCGGAGGCTTTTTGTGTAATAAAGGGAGAAGGAGTTATGGACGGGGAAAAAAGGAATACAAAAAAAGAGATTCGTATATCCGTACGGACATTGGTAGAGTTCCTTCTTCGAAGCGGCGATCTGAAAGGGCGGCGAAGCGGCTGGGCCGACCGGGATGCCATGCTTGCCGGAAGCAGGATTCACAGGAAAATTCAGAAACACCGGGGGACGGAGTACCGGGCAGAGGTTTCACTGGCTTTTCAGCGGGAATATGACAGTTTCAGTCTGTTGGTGGAAGGGCGTGCAGATGGTATCTATACCAGAAAAGGAATTCCCTGTATAGAAGAGATCAAGGGCAGTTACAGTGAGATCGAACGAATGGAGGAACCGGTTCCGGTGCATCTGGCACAGGCAAAGTGCTATGCATGGATGTATTTGAAAGGGAAGGAAGAAAGCTGCGAGGCGGAGAGCAGGATCGCTGTCTGTATGACCTATGTCCATTTGGAAACAGAGATGCAGAAGCAGTTTTTCTGCGAGTATACATCGCTGGAACTGGAAAACTGGTTTGAAGAACTTGTGGAAGAGTACCGCCGCTGGGCGGAATTTGAGATTCGGTGGAAGAACGAAAGGGATGCTTCGATTGTCGGCTGTACATTTCCGTTTGACTACAGAGAAGGTCAGAAGGGGATGGTCGTAGACATCTATCGTACGATCCTCAGGAAAAAACAGCTGTTTGTGCAGGCTCCGACGGGAATCGGCAAAACTATGTCAGCGATTTTTCCATCCATTCATGCACTGGGAACGGGCAACGCGGAGAAACTGTTTTACCTGACGGCAAAAACGATTACCCGGACGGTAGCAGAAGAAGCTTTTCGTACACTGACCGACAGAGGGCTGGCAATGAAGGCGCTGACGATCACAGCGAAGGAGAAAGTGTGCATCCTGGACAAACCGGATTGTGATCCGGAAAACTGTCCAAGGGCAAGAGGGCATTTCGACCGCATTAACGATTGTCTGTTTGAGATTCTTACGGAACAGGACGATTATTCCAGAGAGCGGATTCTTGCACAGGCAGAAAAATGGCAGGTCTGTCCATATGAACTGGAGCTGGATATTGCCTTGTTTGCAGATGCGGTCATTTGTGATTACAACTATGTGTTTGATCCGACGGCCAGACTGAAACGTTTTTTTGGAGAAACCGCAGGGAAGGGTGACTACGTTTTTCTGATCGATGAAGCACATAATCTTGTAGACCGCGGAAGAGAGATGTTCAGTGCCGGATTGTACAGACAGGATTTTCTGGATGCTGCAAATGCGCTGAAAAATCACAGAAAGCAGCTGCCGGAAGAGGCAGACAGGGATCTGCTTTTTGCGTCCGAAAAGACGGAAAAAGCATTGAAAAGCTGCAGTAAACTTTTGCTGGAAATGAAAAGGGAATGCACGGATATTCTGCAGCTGCAGGGGTGCGGTGATCTGCCGATTCGGCTGCTGAACCTTTCCGGATGCATGGAAGATCTGTTTGCATATCTTCCGAACGGGGAACTGCGGACTGCGATGCTGGATTTTTATTATCAGGTTGCAGGATTCTGCGGGATTGCTGACATGGTAGATGAAAATTATCTGATCTATTCGGAAAGGACTCCGGAGGATGATCTATATGTAAAACTCCTGTGCGTTAATCCGTCACAGAATCTGCAGAACTGTCTGGACAAGGGGCGGACAGCTGTTTTTTTCTCGGCAACACTGCTTCCGATTCGTTACTATCAGCAGCTGCTTACAAGCAGGGAGGATAACTATGCGGTATATATCGATTCCCCTTTCCGGAAAGAACAGCGTTTTCTGGCAGCGGCGGGTGATGTAAGTACGATTTATCGGCGAAGAACTCATGAGGAGTTTGTGCGTATCGCAGCATATATACAGGCCGTTATTGAACAAAAAGCCGGAAATTATCTGGTATTTTTTCCGTCCTATCAGATGATGCAGTCGGTTTACGAAGTGTACCTGGATGGTTTCCTTCCGCAGAACGATAATCCGTTTGCGGAGGAAGAGCAGACGTCGGTTCGCTGTGTGATCCAGACACCCCAGATGACGGAAAAGGACCGGGAAGAGTTTCTGGATCATTTTGGGGAGAGAAGGAATGAAACGTTGATCGGCTTTTGTGTGATGGGAGGAATCTTTTCGGAAGGAATCGATCTGACAGGAGAGAAGCTGATCGGTGCCATTGTTGTGGGAACCGGAATTCCCCAGATCAGCAAAGAACGGGAACTTCTGCGGCAGTACTATGACAGTCGAGGAATGAATGGCTTTGATTATGCCTATCGGTATCCGGGACTGAATAAGGTACTGCAGGCTGCCGGACGGGTTATTCGGACAAAGGATGACAGAGGAGTAGTCCTGTTATTGGATGATCGTCTGTCCTCCCGGGAATACAGAGACCTGTATCCACGGGAATGGGCTGATCTGAAACGGATTAATTTAAGTTCTGTACGTATAAATGTTGCAAAATTCTGGGAAAGTGTTATATAATATTACAAAAATATTGCGTTTCTGTATTTTTTTGAATTGAGTAAGGCATGAAAGGAGCATATATATGAAAAGAGCAACAAGAACGATTTTATTTCTGATCTGTCTGCTGCTTATGGCCGGTGTAGTCGGTTTTCTGGGATACAGTGTTTACACCAGCCAGAAGGAATCGGCACAGCTGAAAGAAGAGCAGGCGGCAGTCGCACAGCAGGAGGCAGAAGCTGCCAAGAAGACAACACCGGAACCAACCGCAACACCGGAGCCGACGGCACCGCCGATCGCAACGATCGAACCGACACCGGAAGCAACGCCGGAACCGACACCGGAGCTGGCAAAGATCGTCTTCAGTGTAAGAGGTGATTATCTGTCCGATGTAAGCATTGCAAAGGAAGACGGCTATCCGCAGCTGCTGCAGAAACTGATGGACGAGAAGAAGTACATCAATGTTGAGGTGCTGGACAATACATTTGAAAATGCCGGAACTCTTTCACAGATGGCAGTTGCCGGTGTCAGTGATGAGAAAATCCAGGAATATATCACAAAGCATAATGAGCAGGGACCTGCGGCCGCAGAGTCTGAATATGCGCTTACAGAGACCCAGCTGCGTGATGATGTAGAGCAGTTTAAGAACGATGGCGCCGACAAGGATGCAATCGCTGTTATCTGCATGGGATATGCAGGCGGATGGAACTATGATCCGCAGGAGCTGGCAGATCAGCAGCAGCAGATTCTGAACACCTTCAGTCAGCAGGATAAATTCCTGATTGTCGGAAGCTATCCGGCGTATGAGGAGTGGAATGATGCGGATAATTACAACTCGGTTATGCAGTCTGTCTGGGGAGATCATTTCCTTCTGATCAACAACGGAGTTGTTGATCAGCCGAAATTCTCAGCAGAAGGTCATCAGCAGCTGGCCGAGGCAATCTTCAATAAACTGGAACAGCTTGGCTATCTGGATGAAGCTGTGATCGGTGAGAAAGAGGAATCCAAAGAAGAGGATGCCGAGAAGAAGGAAGATGCCGAAAAGGCAGATGATGAAGAGAAAAAGGATGAGGAAAAAGAAGATGTAAAATCCGAATCCGAAGAGGCGGCAGAGGAATCACCGGAAACCGTGACACTTACAGCTGACGGCGGCGGATCTACAATTACTGTTAAGGTAGATGCGGATGGCAATTATCACGATGATGACGGGGTTGCCTATGAGACTGATGGAAACGGATACTGGAGCGATTCTCTCGGAAGATACTGGACAAGCTGATATCGAAAAAAATAAAAATAACTCTTGACGCATGGCGGTGAGGGTGGTATTCTTTAGAAGTTGAAAAGAAAGAAGAGTATCCACTCTCACCTGACCACGGAGGCGTGTATCGGGTTTATATGGTAGAAGAAGTTCCTGTACAGGGTTTTCTTCTGTTGTATTGAGTGGATGATTTATGTCATTCACTTTTTTTTCGCGTATCAGATAATTCTGAGACCGCTGCTCTGTATTGCAGCCGGTCACAGACAGGAGTTCAGTACTCAAGAGGAGGGTAAGGACATTAGTAACGAAGTAATGATCAACGAGCAGATTCGGGATCGGGAAGTACGTCTGATTGGAGAGAACGGTGAGCAGCTTGGAGTTATGTCCTCCAGAGATGCTTATATGATGGCACAGGAGGCCGGATTAGACCTGGTTAAAGTTGCACCGAAGGCAAAGCCGCCGGTATGCAAGATCGTTGACTATGGCAAGTATCGCTATGAGATGGCACGTCGCGAGAAGGAAGCTCGTAAGAAACAGCACACTGTTGAATTGAAAGAGATCCGTATGACTCCGAATATCGATACCAATGATCTGAATACCAAGATCAGTGCTGCACAGAAATTCCTTACCAAGGGCGATAAGGTTAAGGTTACACTTCGCTTCCGCGGACGTGAGATGGCTCACATGAGCGCAAGCAAGTATATCCTGGAGGATTTTGCAGAAGCTCTGAAAGAGTGTTCTGTAGTTGAGAAACCTGCCAAAATCGAAGGCCGCAATATGAGTATCGTACTCGGACAGAAGAGAAAATAAACAAGGAGGAACCTAACAATGCCAAAAATGAAAACACGCAGAGCTGCTGCAAAACGTTTTGAAGTAACAGGAACCGGAAAGATCGTCAGACATAAAGCTTACAAGAGCCACATCCTGACCAAGAAGACTACAAAGAGAAAAAGAAATCTGAGAAAAGCAGCTGTTCTGGATCAGACCAATCTGCGTCAGATGAAGAAATGCTTACCGTACATCTAATTGGTTAAGGAGGATAATTGAAATGGCAAGAATTAAAGGCGGCTTAAACGCTAAGAAAAAACATAACAGAGTTCTGAAACTGGCTAAAGGTTACAGAGGCGCAAGAAGCAAACAGTATCGTGTTGCTAAACAGTCTGTAATGCGCGCTCTTACATCCTCTTATGCAGGACGTAAGCAGAGAAAACGTCAGTTCCGTCAGCTGTGGATCGCTCGTATCAATGCTGCAGCTCGTATGAACGGACTTTCCTACAGCAAATTCATGTTCGGTCTGAAACAGGCTGGCATTGATCTGAACAGAAAAGTTCTGGCTGATATGGCTGTAACAGATAAAGAAGGCTTCGCACAGCTTGCAGAGGCTGCAAAAAAAGCTCTGTAATCGGTTCGAATACAGATAAAGCAAATGGGGCGTGGTCAATTTGACCACGTCTTTTTTTGGAGTGAGGGAGAAGTACGTGAAAAAGATCTGTTTAGTAAAAAAAGCAGGCATTATCTGTGCACTGGCGGCGGCAGTCGGGATGTTTCCGGGAACAGCTGCTCCGGTTAGTGCGGAGGCTGCTGATGAAGAACTTACAGAAATGCATCGACTGTATAATATGAGCTCCGGTGAACATTTTTACACCGGAAGTCAGACGGAACGGGATTTCCTGATGGATGCCGGCTGGGCATACGAGGGAATCGGCTGGGTTGCTCCGGCAAGTTCTTCCAAGCCGGTCTATCGTCTATACAACGGAAATGCCGGTGATCATCATTATACATTGAGTGCCGGCGAAAGAGATATGCTGGTGAAAGCCGGATGGAATGATGAAGGAATCTGCTGGTATTCGGATGAGAAGGAGAGGATTCCTCTGTATCGTCAGTATAATCCGAATGCACAGGCGGGCGCGCATAACTATACCACCAATCTTGCTGAGAATAATCAGCTTGTGTCTGTAGGCTGGAAGGAAGAAGGAATCGGCTGGTATGCGGTATACGGAGGAGGAAAGGTACCGAATTATACGGAGAGTGTTCCGATGGCTGCTTTGCAGCTGGAAGGAGCTCCTTCCCAGGGCGGACTGCAGACATTCGGTGATTTTTCCTTTGATGAAGCTTCTCCATCCGGTGATACCTTCCGGAAGTATGAAGCATCGATCCAGTCGAGAATCAATTATTTTGAAAGTCAGGGAAAAAATGTAGGAATCATTGCCATGGATGTACAGACCGGTAAAGGAATCTGCTACTATCCGGATTCGGTGTTCTTTACCGCAAGTTCGATCAAAGGAATCTTTTGTTCCAGTATCGTAAAATACGCAAATGCCATGGCAACAGACCGGGATCTGATCTACCTGACGATTCATAATTCAGATAACGATGCGTATGGTGCATTATTTGCCAAATACGGAGTCGGTTATACCAAGAGATGGTTTGATGAGTGCCGTGCGGGAACCTATCCGGACAAGTGGACATTTATTACGGCTAGAGATATGGCGAAATGCTGGGTACAGATCGCAAAGCTTCTGAAGGAGAATCCGGATTACACCAGTTTCTTTAACGGTACACAGAAGCGAGGCTGGCAGGATATGCATCCGGACCCGGCGTATAATGTACGAACTGTCGGCGGCTGTGTAATCGATCCTCCGTCAGGAAGAACACTTGTATATGCAGTACTGACCAATGGTGCCAATGATCTGTTCCAGGAACAGGCAAACGGCATTGTGGATGATATCGATCATATGGCAAAAGATATCTGGGCGCAGGGAAATGTTGAATATGACATGACAGTCAGTGAAGAACTGCGTGTAGGTAATTAATGAAGATAAAAAAATCTGGCGGATCATTGATCCAGCCAGATTTTTTTTACGGATTCCATCCGGGATCCCATTCCGGTCAAAAGCGAATCCAGAACAGTGATGGCGGCCATTGCTTCGATGACAACAACCGCACGGGGAACGATAACCGGGTCATGGCGTCCTTTGATTTCTATCGTTGCGGGCTGACCGCTGCATGTAACTGTCTGCTGCGGCTGCGCAATCGAAGGGGTAGGTTTTACGGCGCAGCGGATAACAATATCACTTCCGTCGCTGATGCCGCCCAGAATACCGCCGGCATGATTGGATGCTTTTTCAATATGTCCATTCTCTGCGATCCGGAACGCATCATTGTTGTCACTCCCAACGGAAGAGACAACGGCAAAACCGTCACCGATCTCTACACCTTTGACAGAGCCGACAGACATCATGGCTTTCGCCAGATTGGCATCCAGTTTGTCAAAAACCGGATCACCGGCACCGGTTGGCATGCCTTTGATCACACATTCGATCATTCCGCCGGAGGAGTTCTGTTCTTTCATGCATTTCTCCAGCCATGCAGAGGCTTTTTCTGCTGCAGCTGTATCCGGCATATAGAGTTTGTTTTCCGGAATGACAGATGCATCAAAGGTTTCGATCGAAACAGGACCGATGGAACGGGTATAAGCCTGAACGGTAATGCCGAGTTCTTTCAGAACGGAGGCAGCGACGGCACCGGCAGCTACCCGACCGATCGTTTCCCTTCCGGAGGAACGTCCGCCGCCGCGGTAGTCGCGAAAACCATATTTGGAGTCGAATCCGAAGTCGGCATGTCCGGGACGGTATTTATCGGCAATATTGCTGTAGTCTTTGGAATGCTGGTCAGCATTTCGAACAAGAAGGGAGATGGGAGTTCCTGTTGTTCGGCCGTCAAAGGTTCCGGAAAGAATCTCCACAGTATCCGATTCCGCACGTTTGGTAGTAAAACGGCTTTGTCCCGGTTTGCGGCGGTCCAGATAAGGCTGGATCTGTTCTTCTGTGAGAGGAAGTCCTGCAGGGCATCCGTCAATGACGACGCCGATGCCTTTTCCGTGAGATTCTCCCCAGGTTGTTATTCTGAAAATGGTTCCAATGGATGAACCTGCCATAGATGTTCTCCTTTTATTTAGGTATATCAAGATTTACTGCGATTCTGCACTTTAATGTATCACAGGAGACGAGAATCCCGCAAGAGGATTCACAAGGGCAGATGCATTCGTAAGGGGAAGGCGGCTGCATTCATTGACAAAGCGGGAGGGCATGTTATAATGTAGCTTACTTTTACGCTGTTCATGAATTGACAATAAGGGAAAGGGAGTGTTTACGTTTGCAATTTTTAAAAAAATTGGAACAAAAATATGGCAGATATGCGATTAAGCATCTGACGATGTATATTATTGCCACATACATAGCCGGCTATCTGCTGGCAATGCTGGCAGCTTCATCGACGGCATACAGCGGCATTTTTGAGAATCTGCGGCTGATGCCTTCACTGATCCTTCGGGGGCAGGTATGGCGGCTGGTATCCTGGTGGCTGATTCCGCCGTCCGGACTTAGTATTTTTACGGTGATCATGCTGTTTTTGTATTATCAGCTGGGCAGTCTGCTGGAGAAGGTGTGGGGAGACTTCTTGTATAATCTGTATATTTTCTTTGGTCTGCTCATGACTGTGCTCGGAGCATTTTTGCTGTATTTTATTACCGGTTATGATTTTGGCGTATGGTTCTCTACATATTATGTAAGTCTGTCGATCTTTCTCGGCTTTGCTCTTACCTTTCCGAATCAGGAACTGTTATTTATGTTTGTAATTCCGATGAAGATCAAATATCTCGGGATTCTGGAAGTGATCTATCTGTTGTATCAGATCGTATCAGCAGGCAGCTATCTCAGGCTTCCGGTTGCGGTGATGATTGTATCTTCACTGGCGAATGTTATCCTGTTTTTCTTCCTGACTAGAAAGGCAAAGCATTCGTCCCGTACACAGAAGGACTTCCGCAGACAGATGAATGGATACAGAACGGCACCGAAGGCGGCCGGTTCGTATGAGAAAGTGGACAGAACGACCTTTGGGGCAAAAAATACCCGTCCTTCCGTACATCGCTGTGCCGTATGCGGACGCACCGAGCTGGATGCGCCGGATATGGAGTTTCGGTTCTGCTCCAGGTGCAATGGGAATTATGAATATTGTTCGGAACATCTGTACACCCACGAACATAAGTAAAAGTATGATATTTGATACATACATTAGTGAAAAAAAGTATTTTCTCTGATGAATCGATGTGTTAAAGTGTTAGAGAATTAATAAATGAGGCGAAATGATAATTGTTTTCTGGAAGAGGAGCGTCAGTTTTCATTTGCCGATTGAAAGGAAAATTATAAAATGGAAAAAAGACCCTTTGCTACGAAAGAGAAACTGGAAGAGATTGCAGCACAGATTCCGACTCCGTTTCATATTTATGATGAAAAAGGAATTCGCGAAAATGTTAAGGCAGTAAAAGAGGCATTTGCATGGAATCCCGGATTCCGTGAGTTTTTTGCGGTTAAAGCAACTCCGACCCCGGCTCTGATCAAGATCCTCGGTGAGTATGACTGCGGCTGTGACTGCTCTTCGATGACAGAGCTTATGCTTTCTGAGGCAATGGGATTTTCCGGTGAGCACATCATGTTTTCCTCCAACAATACACCGGATGAGGAATATGCGGCTGCGGACAGAATGGGGGCGATCATCAATCTGGATGATATTACCATGATCGAAGCAGTGGAAAAAACACTGGGTAAGCTTCCGAAGAAGATGAGCTGCCGATACAATCCGGGCGGACTGTTTGAGCTGTCCAACGGTATTATGGATAATCCGGGCGATTCAAAATACGGAATGACTACCGAACAGCTGTATGAAGCATTCCGCATTTTGAAAAGCAAAGGCGTTGAGGAATTCGGAATTCACGCATTCCTGGCAAGCAACACGGTTACCAATGAGTATTATCCGAAACTTGCAGGTGTACTGTTCCGCCTGGCCGTGGATCTGCAGAAAGAGACAGGGGCAAAGATCACTTCAATCAATCTCTCCGGAGGTGTAGGCATTCCTTACAGACCGGAGGAAGAACCGAATGATATTTATGCTATCGGAGAAGGTGTGCGTAAGGTTTACGATGAGATCCTTGTGCCTGCAGGTATGGGAGATGTAAGCATCTATACGGAGATGGGACGTTATATGATGGGACCGTATGGTGCGCTTGTAACAAGAGCGATCCATGAAAAACATATCTACAAAGAATATATCGGTGTGGATGCCTGCGCAGTCAATCTGATGCGTCCTGCGATGTATGGGGCTTATCATCATATTACGGTTCTTGGAAAAGAAGATGCCGTCTGCGACCATAAATATGATGTGGTAGGTTCTCTTTGCGAGAACAATGACAAATTCGCTATCGACCGGATGCTTCCGGAAATTGAAAGAGGAGATCTGCTGTTCATTCATGACACCGGTGCACATGGATTTGCAATGGGCTACAATTACAACGGTAAGCTCTGGTCTTCGGAGATCCTCCTGAAGGAAGACGGAAGCTTTGAGATGATCCGAAGAGCAGAAACTCCGAAAGATTATTTTGCAACACTGGATATCACACCGGAATACAAAAAGATGTTTGCGAAAGATTAAGTCCGAGGCAGACAGTGCCCCGGTTCCTTCCGCCCGGCAGAGTGTCTCAAATGAGCGGCCATTTATAGAGTGACATCAAACATTTTTTTATAGAGGGACGTTGTGTTGACTTTGAAAAAATAGTGTGATAGACTAACAGGGTGTTTCGGAAAGCATCCTGTTAGTTTCTTTGCAGGACGAAACCAATAGGCCGGTGTGTCGGAATGGCAGACGATGCAGACTCAAAATCTGTTGGGCGTACGCCCGTGTGGGTTCGAGTCCCACCACCGGCATCTGCGAACGTATGGGTAGAGGGGAGCTTCTCTATTCATGCGTTTTTTTTGTTTACCGGGAAACTTCGTTCCCGGTAAAGCAAAACGTATTTTAACTTGAAATGTTCGGAAAAGTATGGTATATATACTAATAGTATAACTCCTGCCGGGTTCGGTTCGGCAGTATCCATTTCTGAACACTTCGTTCAACTATCCAATTGTTTTTTGATCCGATGGATCCGGAGATGCATGATGTCATCGATAACTGTATATCTGTTTTCGCATGCCGATGGCGCAGGGCGAAACAGCAGAATAGAAAAGGCCTGGAATCTGTATACGGGAAGAACGGAAGCTGCAGAAGCAATTCTGGAGAAGGATGGGAAAGGCTGTCCGCATATTCTTCCGAAGCCGGAAGTGTATGTTTCGATTTCCGACAGTGATGATTTCTGGCTGATTGCTTTTTCCCATCAGCGGATCGGGATCGATCTGCAGCGTATGGAAGCTCCGTACATGACCAGAGAAAAAGATACAAAGAGCCGCTGTATTCGTCTGGCAAGACGATTCTTTCATCCGGAAGAAGCGGAATTTGTCTGTGCAGAGGAAGAAACAGAGGAAGTAAGCAGACGTTTCTTTAAAATCTGGACAGCAAAAGAGGCGTTTGTAAAATTCACGGGCACGGGGATCGATAATTCGTTTACAGAATTTGATGTTCTGGAAAATGGAATGCTGGAAAAAATGGAAT
>JAUNAK010000120.1 GCA_030527665.1 Eubacteriales bacterium | reverse complement strand
ACCAGCAGCCGCAGCAGGCAGCACCGGCACAGGCAGAACCTGCAGAGGATTCCTGGACATGCACCTGCGGTGCGGTGAACACAGGAAAATTCTGCATGGAATGCGGATCCAAAAAGCCGGAACCGAAACCGGCGATCCAGGGATGGACCTGTTCCTGCGGTACGGTAAACAAAGGTAAATTCTGTATGGAATGCGGTTCCAAGAAGCCGGAGGATGCGCCGCTGTATAAATGCGATAAATGCGGATGGGAGCCGGCTGATCCGAAGAATCCGCCGAAATTCTGCCCGAGCTGCGGAGATCCGTTTAACGAGGCAGATATTCAATAAGCAAGGAGAGAGGTATGGGATTATTTGACAGGAAATACTGTGATATCTGTGGAGATAAGATCGGCCTCCTTGGAAACAAGAAACTGGCCGACGGAAACTGCTGTAAGAAATGTGAAGCAAAGCTTTCCTACTGGTTCAATGAGCGAAAGCAGAGTACAGTGGAAGATATCAAGGAACAGCTGGCATACCGGGAAGCCAACCTGGAAAAGGTGAGAGCCTTCCATGCGACCAGAACGCTTGGACGCGGAACCGTTGTTTGTCTGGATGAAGATAAACAGCAGTTTATGGTTATGCGTACCGGCAACAAAGAAAATGAGAATCCGGATGTTCTGGATTTCAGTCAGGTAACCGGCTGTGACCTGCAGATTACTGAGAATGTACATACCGATGAACCGATTCAGGAAGAGGGAAAACCCGCAAAGCTTCCAAAACAGTACTATTCCTATACGTTCCGCATGATCATTCAGGTGGATCATCCGTATTTTTCGGAGATGGCTTTTGATCTGAACAATTCATCGATTCGGATCGAGTCGCAGGCGACCAATGTTCGTTCCGGCGGTTTTGTCAGAGAGACAGTCAGAACCGGTTCAGCTGCACAAAGTGTCAATGCAAAAGCACAGGCAGCGGCACAGAAAGCCATTGCCGCAAAAGGCGGTAAGCCGTCAGGAACGGCAGCACCTGCTGCAAAGACGACATATAAACCGGCAACTCCGCAGGTAACATTTGTAAAAGTAGATCCGGCAACCAATGCACAATATTGTGAATGCAAACGGACCGGCACGGAGATCAAGCGGGCACTTCTGGCCGCCAGAATGAAAGGCAGAGAAGAAGCTGCACCGAAGAAAGCAGTGACCTGTCCGTATTGCGGAGCAACGACTATGCCGGATGCAAACGGATGCTGTGAGTACTGCGGCGGTGCTGTAAACTAAAAGGCATGCCGAAGCATAAGGCGGTATACGGCAGGAAGAACGCAAGCTCGCAGTGAAGGAGCGTGATCGTGCGGTACGGCTTTGGCATGTGACAGAAAAAAGGATGGAAACAGGAAGGGGAGAGATCCTCTTCCTGTTTCTGCGTGCCGGAAGGAGCAGATCGCGAATCTTTAAGTGGATTTCCTCATGCAGTAATAATACCTTAAGAGGATTTACGCATGCTGTAAAAATACTTGTCTCCGGACGGGCAGCTCCTGCCGGAAGTTAGATAAAAAGGAGAACCGATGTCGAATTTTGAGAAGCATGAGGAAGTGAACAGATACGCCGGACAGACTCGCTTTGAGCGATTTCAGACCTGCGGACAGCAGAACAAAAAGATCGCTCATGCATTCGAAGGCTGGAAGGATTCCGGGGAGTCGCAGGAGCATCATCTGGTATATGAGCAGTTTTTAAAGACCAGAATCCGTCCGGCGGCGGAATGGCTGCTGAAAGAGGGAAAAATAAAAGAGCTGCGGATGCTTCGGGAACTTGGCTGGATCACGGATGCCCTTATGGAGGAACTGCTGAAAAAATCGGCAGATCCGGCCAGACCGGATATCTGGATGCAGATGCTGTATCTGCGAAACGGAAGAAGCGGTTCTCCTTCCGTGGGAATAAAGGGAGAACTCTATCATCTGTTTCCGTTTCTGGACAGTGTGCTTGCTTCCGTACAGATCATAGAATCTATAGAGTGGGATCCCTGTGCCTTTGATGGAAAAAGGATCTTTCTGCATCCGGCATTCATTAAGAGTGCCGAAGAGACCGGGGAAGGCTGTATACAGCTGCGAAGGGCGATCCTGCACATGCTTCTGCACGGCCTGCTGGGGCATTTGACAGGAGAGTCAGCAGCGGCGGATTCTGCCTGGATACTCGAAGACAGGAGTATAGAAGCCTTGATCAAGGAGGAATGCCGGTGTCGGCCGGAATGCAGAAGGCTGCTGCAGCTGCAGGATGAGAAGTTCTATATACGGGATGATCACCGGATCAGGGATCGTATGCGAACTGCGGAAAAGAAAGAAATAAAACGACGATGGGACTATCTGAAGCAGCATACCGGCAGCGGCGGAAGTATCGGAATCGGCAGTACGGAGCGGGGAAATACGCCCGGTCAGAAAACGGAAGAACTCCGGGATCTGCAGCGAAGCGAAAGAGATTATCGGCATTTTCTGAAACGATTTGCTGTCATGCGGGAAGAAATGAAACCGGATCTGGAAAGCTTCGACTACATCTATTACCAGATCGGCATGGAGCGGTACGGCAATATCCCTCTTCTGGAAGAGCCGGAGACGAGAGAAGGCCATCGGCTGGAGGAACTTGTGATCGCCATCGATACCTCCGGATCCTGTTCTGTCGAAGATGTACGCGGTTTTCTGGAAGAATCCTATGCGATCCTGTGTGAGAAAGAGAACTTTTTTGCTAGAATGCATGTATATATTCTGCAATGTGACTGTGCCATTCAGCAGGAGGCAGTGATCCATTCGGAACAGGAGTGGGAGGAATACTGCAGGCATCTGACGATCGAAGGGCGGGCCGGAACCGATTTTCAGCCGGTTTTCCGGTATGTGGAAAAGCTTCGCAGGGAGAAAAAACTGAAAAATCTGAAAGGGCTGGTCTACTTTACGGACGGAGACGGTGGATATCCGACGGAAAAGACGGATTATGAAACCGCATTTGTTTTTCTGAAAGAGACTGAAAAAACAAAGCTGGTTCCGCCCTGGGCACATGCATTGGTAATTCGAGGAAGGGAAGTTTACATTTGAATATTCAGGAAGCAAAAGAAGAAATCATACATACGATTCGGGCATATCACAGAAAAGATACGTATGGCAATTATCTGTATCCGATCGACCAGCAGCGGCCTGTGCTTCTGATCGGTCCTCCGGGAATCGGAAAAACTGCGATCGTCAGTCAGGCTGCGGAGGAATGCGGGATCGGACTGGTATCGTATACATTGACCCATCATACCCGGCAGAGTGCGATCGGTCTGCCTAAAATCGTAAAGCATCGTTACGGTGAGCAGGAGACAGAGGTAACGGAGTATACAATGAGTGAGATCATTGCTTCCGTATACAGCTGTATGGAGCAGACCGGCAGAGAGGAGGGCATTCTCTTTATCGATGAGATCAACTGCGTATCGGAGACACTGCTTCCGGTCATGCTGCAGTTTTTGCAGAACAAGACCTTCGGAACACATCGGGTTCCGGACGGCTGGATGATCGTAGCAGCAGGGAATCCTAAAGAGTACAGCCGTTCGGTTCGGGAGCTGGACATTGCCGTGATGGACCGTGTACGAAAAATAGAACTGGAGCCGGATCTTCCGGCCTGGAAGATTTATGCGGAACAAAAGGATATGCATCCTGCCATTCTCGCCTATCTGGATATGCATGCCGAGCATTTTTACTCGGCGGGACAGGGGGAAAACGGTCCTTATTTTGTCACGGCAAGAGGATGGGAGAATCTTTCCGAGCTGATAAAAAATTATGAGGCGCTGGAGATACCGATAACGGTTCAGCAGATCCGGGAATTTCTGAACAGAAAGGACATCGCGGAAGGGTTTGCCGCTTACTGGCGTCTGTTCTGCCGCTATCATGCGGATTACGAGGTAAAGGCTTTTCTGGATCTGGCCGCAGCACGGAAGAGTGATCGGGAAATGGAGGAAGAAGCGGATCGTATATTGGAAAAACAACGCAGGATGGCTGAAAATGCGGATCTGGAGGAACGGTATACGGTTGTCTATCAGCTGCTTGCTGTTTTCAACAGAAAGCTGCAGGAGAGAAACGAAGCGCTGCAGACTGGTGCAGGCCTTATGCGAATGGCAGAACAGCTGGATCGATATGAAAGTGAAGCGGGAAAGTCGTTTTCAGAGGAAACAGAACGGATCCTGCAGGTACGGGTTCGTAATCAGCTGCTGACAGCCGGAGAAGCGGCTGAAGAACGGAAGCTGCTCGGTATTCTGAAGGAGTGTGAGATCGAGAATCGTCTGGAGCACGGGGATGCGGTAACTCTGAAAAAGCGGCTTCGCGGAAAGGCGGAAGTATGCAGACGGTGTGCAGAGGAACAAAAGCGGGAACTATCCCATATGCTGAGTGCCATGTTTATTTTCTGCCTTCATGTATTTAATAATGATGCCGAACTAATGCTGCTTGTATCCGGAACGGCACGCAATTCTGAGGCACAAAGGCTGTTAATGGAAGAAGAAAACAGTTATTTCATGCATTATTCGCATATGTTTTTTGAATAATTGCTGAGTTGTAAGACGAGGTGCCAGTTTGTAAAGCGAGATGCTTGTTT
>JAUNAK010000119.1 GCA_030527665.1 Eubacteriales bacterium | reverse complement strand
ACGCATGGTGGCACCTTCTTCAAAATTCATACCTTTTAAAATAATGTTTTTTCCGTATTTTTTCTGGAGAGAGAGGATCGCTTCCTGACGCCGCTTTTCTTTTTCCAGAATTTCATCTTCCTGTCTGCGCTGTTCCTCCAGAGCTGCATAATCTGTGAACAGATCCATCTGTTCAAAGGCGCGGGTATCACGAACCTGATCCTCCGGGATGATTCGGCCGGCCGTGATGGATATACGGCGAACCAGAAGATCGGGATCGACGATCCGGTCATAGAGTTTCATGACAGCTTCGGTGATCAGCATGGTAGAGGCAGTCTGGCGGTCAAGGTTGATGGTTCCATGTGCATGCTCCGGAACCTTGCGGCCGTAATGGTCGTTTTTGATCCGTCCGTGATATTTCTGCATGATCGCCGGATCGGTCAGACTTTCCCGATCGTAGCCGATGGTCAGCACCAGCTGATCGGTTGCCAGATGCTTGTCTGCCAGATCCATGGAGAGGGCATCGGCCATCTCGCGGGTTACCAGACGGGCTTTTTCAAAGGTATAGGGACAGGCGAGAACCTGACCGGAGCCAAGACTTTTGCGTTCCGCACCATATGCCTTGATGGCCTCCATGGTGCAGGGCTCATAGCCCCAGGCATGATCGATCAGCAGCTCTGCATTGACACCGAACAGCTTATACAGATGATCTCTGCCGAATTCCGAGGTGGAATAAAGGGCAATATCGCCCATCGTGTGCAGACTGATGGCTTCCAGTTTTCTGGTATAGCCTCTGCCGACACGCCAGAAATCGGTGAGAGGCCGATGCTCCCAGAGTTTTTCCCGATAGCTCATTTCATCCAGCTCAGCAATCCGGCCCCCGTCCTTGTCAGCCGGAATATGCTTGGCAACGATATCCATGGCAACTTTGCTGAGATAGAGATTGGTTCCGATCCCGGCAGTAGCCGTGATACCGGTCTGGTCCAGCACATCGTGAATGATGGTCATGGCAAGTTCATGGGCAGTCATTTTATAGGTGGCCAGATAGTTGGTCACATCCATAAATACCTCATCAATGGAATACACATGGATATCCTCAGCTGCGACGTATTTCAGGTAAATGGCATAGATATTGGAACTCCACTCCATATAATGGGCCATCTGCGGGACGGCAACGACATAATCCAGTTCCAGTTCCGGATGTTCGGCAAGCTCCGGTGCAAATACGGAACTTCCGGTGAACTGATGTCCCGGGGCATGCCTCCGGCGTTCGGCATTGACCTGTCCGACGCGCTGGATCACTTCAAAGAGTCTGGCTCTGCCGGGAATGCCGTAGGCTTTCAGAGAAGGAGAGACGGCCAGACAGATCGTCTTTTCCGTGCGGCTCTTGTCCGCGACTACAAGATTGGTGGTCAGCGGGTCATAACCGCGTTTTACACATTCCACGGATGCATAAAAAGATTTCAGATCAATGGCAATATAGATCCTGTCTGCCATGGCGGCCTCCTTTCCGAATAGTGAGATTTAAGCACAGAGCCTGACTTGAATGTGTTCACAGTAATCATGACAGGTTCATTTCAAAAAATCACTCTTAAATTCCTGACGGTTCAGCCGGTAACCGATGGAATCCAGGTGTGCGACCTTCAGAGCAACCAGATTGATATCGGTCTGCATGATGCTGGCAATCTGGGCAGCGGTATAGTGATCTTCATAGATATGAGAGAGAACGGTATCCGTGTCCAGCAGGATCTCGGAGCAGACGATATTGGCTTCATACTCCGGTGTGGTCTGCATGTCGTACAGCGTAAATTCCTTCAGGGCACCGTTCTTTACGAGATCGCGGTGTAGCTGATCGTGTCCGATCTCATGCGCACAGACGATGCGCTTTGTAGATTCATCCAGCTGATTATTCAAAAAAATATATCGATTTCTCTTAATAACGGTGTACATGCCCTTCAGCGAACCGAAGTCGGGGCATTCTTTTACGTGGATTCCCAGCCCATCCGCAATAACAAAGGGATCACGGGTACCGTAGGTTCGAACCAGTTTCTCGCCGACGGTGATCAGATAGTCGGACTGCATAAGAAACACCTCCCTTGTATAAGTCTGACAGACAGGATGTCCGGATACTGTTGACAGATGCGGACATCAAAGATGTCAGTCCTGCGTACGGTATTTTTTGGGAGTGTATTTCCGGTTGCGGTCCTTGGCTTCCCAGTAGGCTTCTGTCAATGCACGATATACTCCGTCCATCGACTCTTCATCCATGGAGCCTCCGGCAAACAGACCGACAACTTCCTCTACAAGAGCTTCCACATCACGGGCAGCCTGTGTACCGCCCTTTGCCTGTGCATCCATGATGTATACGTCACTGATTCCCATCAGCTCTTCATAGGTACAGCCGATCGCAGCGGCAAGTTTTTCGATGATGGTATCGTTTTTGGGACGTCTGGCACCCATTTCATAATTCTGTATCGTACGGGCTGTCATGCCGGCTGCTTTAGCCAGCTGCTCCTGGGTCATGCCGGCTTCCTGCCGTTTCAATTTTAAACGTTCCGGAAATTTCATTATTTATTTCCCCTTTCCTCTCAGCCGGAAGCCTCCCGTTTTCTGCAAATGGGGCGGCAAATCAGCCTCACACCGAAGACGTCTCCTGTGGAGCGGGATTGGATCCCGGACTGCCGGAAGGCTTCGGTGTGATTCTATATGTCATGGGACACGAATAAAATGTTCGGGATAAATGTTGACACGAAACAAATGTTCTGTTATGTTTGAATTAGAAACACGAAAGAACTGTTCATATACTACTGTAACATGCTGGAGAATGTTCGTCAATCGTTCACGAACAACTGTTCGCACTATTTCGGAGGGGAATCTGTATGGAATGCAGAAAAGTTTATGTGGATGTGACGCTGGATGTATCCAGCGACGGATCTGTCAGACCGCGGAGACTGATCTATGAGGACGGAACCATATATCCGATTGATCAGCTGAAGGATGTACGGCGGGCAGCTTCCACGAAAGTGGGAGGGATCGGTATCCGCTATACGGTCATGATCCGCGGACATGAAAGCTATCTGTTCGATGAAAGCGGCAGGTGGTTCGTAGAAGCGAAGATCGTGTCCTGAGAGACAAGGCGGCGAATCGGCTTCAGGATTTGCGAGTCCGGTGCATCGGATTAAGGCTTCACAACAGATTACAAACAATATAGAATTATTAGAAAGAGTCGTTTACAGGCAAAACACTGGCAGTATCGGTAAGAAATGCCGGATGTAAACGGCATGCAAAGATCAAAAAGTACAATTTTAATGGAGGATAATCAGTATGAGTGAAGAAATCAAAAGCCCGTGGCCGGGACCAAAGGGATTAATTCCGGTGACAAGCGGTAAGGCAGAAGATGCCAATGTATTCAATCGTAATTATCTGGACAGTATTCATGTGGAAATGCGTGTAATAGATGCGGTTCTGCCGGATCTGACAACACAGATTTTCGGAGAAACATTTGCATCTCCGATTATGATGCCTGCATTTTCACATCTCAATAAGGTTGGAAAAGGGCAGATCAGACCGATGGTGGAATATGCGAAAGCCGCAAAGGAACTGCAGGTACTGAACTGGGTGGGAATGGAACCCAATGATGAATTTCTGGAAATTCTGCAGGCAGGGGCAAAAACTGTCCGTATCATTAAACCGTTTGCTGATAAAGCAATTATTTTGGATCAGATTGCATTTGCTGAGGAGAACGGAGCATTTGCAGTGGGAATCGATATCGATCATGTAGTCGGAGATGACGGCAGATATGACCGGGTTGACGGCTATCCCATGGGACCGGTGATGCAGACGGATCTGGAAAAGTTTGTCTCCGCAAGTAAGCTTCCGTTCATTGCCAAAGGCGTACTGTCCGTGCAGGATGCACGGAAGGCCCAGGCTGCCGGCTGTGCAGGCATTGTAGTTTCTCATCACCACGGAAGAATTCCGTTTGGAATGCCTCCGGCTGCGATGCTCGGCAGAATTAAGGAAGCAGTCGGCGATGACATGGTCGTATTCTGCGACTGCGGCATTGATGATGGATATGATGCATATAAGGCACTGGCTCTTGGTGCGGACGCGGTTTCTGTAGGAAGAGGAATACTGGCTCCGCTGTTAAAAGAGAATTGCGACGGCGTGGTAAGGAAAGTACAGCGTATGAATGAACAGCTGTCGCAGCTGATGATGTATACGGCAGTCAAAGATACCAACTCCTTTGACAGAACGGTTCTGAGTGCGGTTTCAATGTAAGTGGAAAATCTGATCGATACACCAGCTACTCATAAACACAAGTGTGGGGGCATGGATGCAAACAGGATCGGTGAGAAGAATAGCATTCTCGATTGACATAGAGCGATAGGTTATTCCTTTTAGAAAATGGAATGGGCTGTCGCTCTTGTATCTATATGAAGGGAATCTGCAAAAACAAAGCTGGGAGGAGAATGTGTGAAGAGACTAATAACACGAAGTGCGGTGTTACTCAGTATTGGATCTGCTGTGTCGATCGTGCTGTTTTTAATTTTTGATGGTGAATTTTTGCTTTCTTTAAGTATCACCTTTTGTACAGCAGATTATCATGTTTTGATGAGATTGATTAGGAATTTGCACGCATACTCGTGACTTAAGTCGTGAGTTAGTGCAAAGA
>JAUNAK010000048.1 GCA_030527665.1 Eubacteriales bacterium | reverse complement strand
TTATATAGATTACTGTACGTAGAAATCAGACTTTTGTATTACGCAACCGTCATGTAGATTACTGTACGTAGAAATCAGAGAAGTGATCTTTGTTTCCCTCAAACTGTAAGTAATCTTTCATCTCATTTACGTTAAATCCACCAAAACAAACGTTGAATAATTCCTCAATTTTTCTCATAACCAATTTCTCCTTATATATATGAATTTGAACCCGCTTTTTTGTCGTGTTCAATGTGTTGTGTTCCTTACATGTATAATCATATATTATCTTTCGAGATTGGTTTAGGTCAAAAACCGTCCAATGTTACGTCTTTTTTAACCCATTCATCAAATATTTCACTTCCCATTCCCCGAGTCAGTGCATTTTCTATACGCTTTGGGCCGGTTTGTATTTCAAACGAATTTCAGACTTCTCACAGACAGTTCATCTGCCTTTTCAAACTTCAGAACAACTTCAAAGTTCCCTTTCTTCACTTCGGCAAATGCAGCCTTTGCTTTTCCGTCTTCTACTGTGAGAACCGCTGCCGGCTGATCGTTCAGCAGTACGGTTACCTGACCGGAACCGACACCGTCCAGTTCAACACCGGTAAATCCTTCTGCACTTTCAATATAACGGAATACTGCCGTATCACCTTCCTCGATATTTGTCAGCCACTCACTGTCCGCACCGTCAAGACCGATATAGCATTTGCCGGTTACCCCACAGGCCTGATAACCCATGATCATTTCTCCGTTTCCGAACGGCTTGCCCGGTCCCTGGGAAGTCATTTTCACCTCCGGAATCGTTCCATCTGCCAGAATCGTGATCGGCTCGATGCAAAGTCTTCTGTGCTGCTGCTGCCCGCGGCTGCAGCGATGGTAGAATACATACCATTGTCCGTTTACACATTCAATGGAACCATGGTTGTTCCAGCTTTCCGGATCACAGCCGTCATTGTCAATAATGATTCCCTGATAGGTAAACGGCCCCATCGGAGACTTGCCTGTGGAATATCCCAGTGCTGTCGGTTTTCCCCTTTCCATATCCGCATACACGTAGTAATAGGTATCACCGATCTTACGCATGGAGGATCCTTCATGGAAGAAATGCTTTTCTTCGGTTACGAGATCGTCTACGACCTGATCCGGATCGAAGCTCATCATATCCGGATTTAATTTCACGCCATGGGAGAAAAGCTGGCCCCAGTAATAATATGCCTGGCCGTCATCATCGATAAAGATCGCCGGATCGATTCCGCCGCAGGGAAGCTGGCGAACATCGGTAAACGGTCCCATCGGAGAATCAGAAACCGCTACACCTTCACTGTCATCGGACATGCAGAAATACAGGTAGAATTTCCCATCCTTTTCTATGCAGTCCGGTGCAAACAGCAGCGGCGGCTTGGGAGCATTCTGCTGTGCTTCGAATAACGCCTTCATATCCACACCGCGGTCGATATCGCGCTGGATCATTTTCTGAATGAACGGAGTGGGATGTGTCCAGTCGATGCCTGGGTATTTCGGTGCATCCGGGTTGTTGAACCAGGGAATCTTTTCTCCGTGAAGAGAGGCATCTCCGATCTCCCATTCCTTCATATCTCCGGTAGATACTACATGATATTCCTCACTGCAGTAAACATCTTCCTTAGTGTCATAGCTGCCGTAAATGTACAGTTTTCCATCACTCATTACATGTGCTTCGCTGTCCGGAACATGGTGCTTCAGCGGAAGGATCGGATTATGTGTGCTTGTAAATTTCTCTGCCATTTTTTCACCTCATATTTTTCTGCATGGAGATTCATAATCTAACTATTCTGACTGTATCATCTTCGAATCTATATATATTGTAAATTTATCGAAATAATTGTAAACCCGTCTGCATTATCTCAAATACGCTTTGTCGATTGTTGTCTCAATTCCCTCTGCAGCCTGAACATCCAGACGAACTTCTTCTCCTTCACGCTCCATGATCACACGGATATCACCGGCTGCGGAGCGATAGGTTACATCCAGATGATTAACCGAGTCCGGAAGATATGGCTTAATCAACACTTTGGAGAATCCCGGTGCTTCCGGTTTGATGCCGGCCATTCCGTTGTAGAACCACTCGACAATGTGTCCCATCATATCATGACAGTGACTTCTCGGATTGGTCTCCCAATATTCTCCCAGTGTTGTCATGCCGTCTTTGATAAATGCATAGTAGGACGGATGCTGTTCACGCATAATATATTTCGCGATCAGATCGTTCATGCCATAACGGCTTGCCGTCTGGATGATATAGGGCAGACCGACTTCTCCTGCGATCAGTGCCCCTTTACACTCCAGTGTCTCACGGAAAGCTTTCACAACATCATCGATTCTGTCTTCCGGAACCATGCCCCAGAACAGCGGCATTGCCTCGGCTGCCTGTGTCATAAACAGCTCATCAGGATGATCGAAGCAGCGATAGCACCAGATGCCATCTTCTCTCTGTACCAGAAGCCTGCGGTTATAATTCTCTCTGATCCGTTCCGCATGCTCCTGATATTTCTTCTGTTCTTCCGGTCGTCCGAGAATTTCCGCAAACCATGCAAGAGTCACTGCATCAGCGTAGAGAACAGCCGTCTCGATATTTTCTCTTGCCAGTTCATTTTCCGGATTTCCCCAGTCTCCCAGACCATGGTTGATGAATCCATCCTCGTTGACCTTTGTCAGCTGCTGTGCAAAATATCTTTTTCCTGCCTCATAGTTTTCTTCAATGATCGTCTTGTCTCCATAAAACAGATAATGCCATCTGGTTCCAAGAATGCAGGTACTTCCCCAGGGAATGATGTCATAGAAGCTGCCCATGCCCGGAACCGGAAGCACATTCGGAATATAGCAGGGGCACTGGGAAGGCATCAGTCCGTCACCCGGATATACTTTATTGCCGCCGAAATCAAAGAAATAGTCATCCTTTGTATGCTGGCTGTAACGCATATCCTGCAGGAATTTTCTCCAGAGTTCCTTTCCGTCCTTCATATAGAAGATAGCTCCCGCCATCAGATGGTTGGGTTCCTGCCATGCAAAACGCTCGATCGTCGGGCAGTCGGTATGTACACCGAGCATATTGGCTTCCACGGTATGTTTGATCATGTCGTGGATCTGTTCGTAGCGCCGATCGTCACAGACAAATGTTCCGTCATCCTTTGCCGCACTGGAAATGGCATCTGCATAGATGTTCCGGAATTCTACTGCAGCACTGTTATCCGGATCCTGGGCAACTGCAATGTTTTTTCCGGCGAAATAACAGAACTTCATACGGACATGTTCCCATTCGCCTTCTTTGCCCACTACAGCAGTGATAACCGAATCTACGGTAGTCCATCCTTTGGCCACCTGATCCACATCGCCGTCTGCTCCCAGCTTTTCTGCCGGATAGATATGAATTGCATCGCCCGGTCTGCCCTTGATCTCAAAATCCAGAATACCGGACATATTCTGTGAAAAATCATAAACCGCTCTTCCGTTGACTTCTCCCAGATATTTTCCTTCATATCGTTTCAGTACCCGTACGGGGGGAAGCTGCTGTTCCTTCAGTTTCCCCTTAGGAATATCCGCTTCGGAAGCAATCTGTGCTTTGCACCATCCCTGTTCATCTGCATCGACGGTACACCAGTTCTCTATGTTCAGCCGACCGTCATATGTCTCGGAACCGTATACGTTGCTCATTGTAACCGGATGTTCCTTAACCTGAAAACTGTCATCGGTAAGGATCTGCTCCACTTCGCCGTTTTCATATTCCACGGTCAGTTCAATGGCCAGCACCAGATGTTCTCCATAGGGATGATAGGGATTCGGATTCGGCGGCATAAATGCCGGAAAAGCAAAGGTGTATCCCTCATCCGTCTTGTTGTACCAGCCGTTTCCGACTTCCGCACCGATCACGTTTACACCTTTGGATAACAGATCTGTCACATCAAAAACAACGTACTGCACATATTTGTCATAATCGGTCCATGCAGGATCCAGTTCATGATCCCCCACCTTATTTCCGTTAATCGAGAACTGAAACTGACCAAGTCCGCATACCTTTGCCGCTGCTTTTCGAATGCCTTCCTGCAGTTCTATTTTCTTTCTTGCATAAAACGGTCTTGCTGTTCCGTTTGTGATCCAGTTTGCCTGCATGTTCTTCCTCCACTTCTAATTATCAGCTGTATCTATCTGCTATGTTCTATTATCCCATCTACTGCACACGAATCTTCCAACGGGATTCGTGTTAGAAATCTGCACCATATCCATTCCTGCGAGATCTATTTTTCTTTATATTTCTGATAATACTATCCTATCACAGCACCTGCCCGGACAACAGTTGAAAAGGCGACGCAGAAGAGGAGGGTTTTACGACATCTGAATCATTTATAAAAGAAAGCCTTATCTAAAAAAGGTACAAAAAAGCCGGCGAAATCGCCGGCTTTATCTACAGTCTGAATCCTCCGCAGTTACACAGAGAACTTTTTATGCACTTTGCTTTTTACATTCCGTACCATCCGATGCCTTCATCAATATCCACATAAGTCTTTTCGTTCTCTTCTGCCGAAAATAGTTCCGCAACCGCCTCGTTTGAAACACTTTCCACTGGCAATTCGATTTCATCGGCAGCTGCCGATGATGCAGGCACTCCCTTTCCGGTCACGAAAATCGATACCTTGACTGTAAGCAGCAGTGCAGGTTTTCAAAATTTCATTTTTCTCCTGTCTTTTCCTTACCTGTGATTTCCGGTGTACTTCACATAGGCACCGGCATATCCGGCTGCAATCACCTGGCTGCAGGCTTGATTCGCTGCAGCTTCTGTCGAATATTCTCCGGCAGAAACAACAAACCAGTGTTCCGCATTCAGATTTTCCCAGTCAACGGTGTCATATACCTTTGCCGCAAATCCTTTGTTCTGCAGTTCCTCTGCCATTCGTACACAGTCAGTCTCCGACTGGGAAGCTGATACCCATACACCATAGAAGGGAGCCAATGCAGTATTACCTTCACTCTGCTCTGCTGCCGGTTCTGCAGCTGCAGCACTGCCGTCAGCTCCTCCGGAAGTCATTTGCTTCATAATATCTTCCCATTCCATCTGCGGATACTGTGCCTTGAACGCCTCAATCGTATCGACCTGCTGATACAACCGGTCCGGCCACCAGCCGTCCGGATAATCCGCCAGAACTCCTTCATCGGTACGGGAATAATAGATCCTACCATACTCATTATTAAACGGTTCCGATGCCCTGCCTGCATTACCGTTTTCCACTTTCCAATCAATGATACCGTAAAAATAGCCGCCTGCTGCATATTCGTCGATATAATACCCCTTTACATACGTATCGTCTGCCTCTGTAACAAAGAAATAAAGTCCCTGATTTCCGTCCTCATAGCGATATACACCTGTCCAGAGATTCTCTTCTATTTCCTGCTGACTGCCGTTCGCATCTATATTCGCATCACCTGCCGTATCTTCCCCAGCCGTTTCAGCTTCTGCTTTCTCTTCTGTATGATTGGAATCCGCAAGCACTTCCAACGATGAATCGGATACATTTACTGACTCTTCTGCATCTTCCGGCCGGCTTTCGTTCTGTTCTTTTTTTGAATCGACAAAAATCGTTATTTCCTTTTCCGAAGAAGTTTCCTGAGTACTATCTGCCTGATCGTGCTGCCCGCATCCGGTCAGCACAATCAACAGAATCATTCCAAGTGCAGCACTCTGTTTTAAACCTTTCATACACTTTATCCTTTCTTTATATACAGGATTCTCAGCCCTGTTTTCCGTCTGCCTGACGGATCATATCTTCAACCACGATATCGAAGATCTCTCCGACCGTATTGCAGTATTCCAGAATCTTCCACGGTTCATTGGTATGAAAATGAATCTTTACCAGGTCCTCGTCACCGGCAGCAATCAGGCTGTTTCCTTCGAAATGTTCGGTGATGTAATCAGCGATCTCATCCTCGTCCAGATCCTCGTCTCTGCGGTCGATCAAAAGCTGTGTATCATAACGGTATGCGAACTGATCATCTTCTGCGTCAATAGAATTAATAGGCATAATAAACTTCTCCTTTTATATATAAATTTTTCACTTTATCCACTATGTTACAAACGTTGTGAGTATTATGCGATGCCATCGCAGGCACGCTCGCGCTACCTTCGCCACGCAGCGGTACTAAGGTGCATGCTGCGCCTGCAGCTTGCATGCCCCAAGTGCCGGCGGGCTCAGAGTACCTGCTCAGGGCATTCGCACAACACTCACAACGAATTCACTCATTGTTCCCGTATGCCCGGACTTTAGTATACCCAGGCACTGCCTTCCTCTTCTTCATCCTTGAACATGGACGGATCGAAGTGGAATGCAGGTGTTACCTCCAGCATGTACGGCAGCAATTCGTCTTCAAAGTCAGCTCTCTCTTCGCACTGCTTATCCAGCTGCATGGTGTACATATGCTCTTTGTTGCAGGGTGTCCACCAGGGAAGGCCGGCTGTATTCGGATTTCCGGTTCTTGCAAAATTCACAAGGGACATGGACATCTGCGCTTCCAGACGTTCCGTTACTCCGTCATCCATCTGACATACCGGAAGACTGCCTGCATTATGGAACCAGAATGCGATATCCGAACAATGCCATGCTACCTTTCCTCCCATGTAATCAAATACATTGCTGAACATGTAGGAATATACCGGTGCGGTTCCTTCGGCTGCCTTTTTCTTAATATAGGCCACCGTATCCGGACGGAACAGTGTGTCATAGTTCAGCACATAGATCTCATCGGTATGCGGATAGGCCACTTTGAAACGGCGGATCACCTCATCAGTATTTTCACCGAATTTCGCCTCGATCCGTGCATGTTTCTCTTCGTCTGTCATCGTTTCTTTACCGAAGATCGGTGCCTCCATATTGAACTCGCCCAGAACCGTTCCAACCATGGTCGGGATCTTCTTGAAGGATTCTGCAAAACCGACTTTCAGAGGATCGCCCATATACCAGTCATTTGGCTGCGGTCCCCAGTTCAGGATCTTGCCTTCTGCTGCCAGAGCGGCAGAAACAGCGTTGACTGCTTCGATCAGATGCTGTGCAGGTGCATGCTCCAGTTTCTCCGGATCCTGATCTTCGATTCCCAGCTGCTCCATCACTTTCAATGCAAATTCCCGATGATCGGCATTGGAGAACATAAAGGCATCCGAAAGAACACCTGACATGATCACTGCCTTGTGAAACAGACCGTCTGCCGCTGCCGTCTGTCCCAGTGCGGTTACCTTGCTTCCACCGCCGGACTGACCGAAGATCGTAACATTATCCGGATTGCCTCCGAATGCAGCGATATTCTCTTTTACCCACTGCAATGCAGCAACCAGATCGGCAATTCCCGCATTTACGGAATTGGCATACTGCGGGCCAAAAGAGGACATATCCAGATGTCCGAATACATTCAGTCGATGATTGACAGAAACCAGAACCACATCTCCGTATGCAGCCAGGTTATGACCGTCATAACTTTCCTGCTCAATAGAAGAACCGGATGCAAATCCGCCTCCATGCAGCCATACCATGACCGGCTTCTTCGCACTCTGCTCCAGACTTCCTGTCCAGATATTCAGGTACTGACAATTCTCGTTGGCCGGCCAGAAGCGATGCGGTGTTGCCACCTCACCTGCCGGCCGGGGCTGATCCAGAATCGGACAGATATATCCATAGCTGATTGCGTCCTTTACTCCCTCCCAGGCAGCTACCGGCTGCGGTGCCTGAAAACGCTTTGCTTTCGCATAACGAATTCCATGAAATGTATAGATTCCATTGTAATAAAAACCTCTCAGTTTTCCTTTCGCAGTTGTTACAACGGTTCTTTCGTCACAGATAAAATTTTTACCCATTTTTTCTCCTTTTTAATTCTTTATTCCGACATGTTCAGATGTAATGCTGCCACCGCAACGATTCCGTAAACTGCGGCAAAAACAAACAGGATTCCCCACAAAAACAATAGATTTCCGACGGTTGCCTGATACGCATCATTGGCAAACAATGTCATATGATTGACATCCGCACTTGCACAGATGGCATTCAGTCCCCATCTGCTGATCGTAAAATACGATATGATCTCACTGGCCCCTTCCAGCTCAAATACCATTCCGGACATGATCAGCTGAATGATCAATGCAAAGGGCATGACCGTCATTGCCGTATTCTCATCCTTCACCACAGAGGAGATCAGCAATCCCAGTGCGTCAGCGCTGAACATAACAAGAAATAAGGTAATAAACAGCTCGACAGTCGGCAGAAGAAGAATACCGTTTTGAATAAAATGTCCCAGATTTGCCACGCGGACGATCATAGTCACAAGAACGGATTCCGCCAGACACAGTACCGCCTCATACAGCAGGTGTGCCAGAATATACGAAGACATATGCAGTCCGGTTCTCTTTTCCCTTTTAACGATCTCTTTTTCTCTGCAGATCGTTCGTATTGAATTGAATATGCCAATCCAGATGCATGCACATATAAGCGCAAATGCACCGCTTCTCGTGTCGTCATAGTCTTTGAACATCCGCTCACTGGTTACCAGACAGATCAGAAAAGCAATCAGTGAAGAACTGATAAATATTTTCCATCCCTTATCGTTTACAAAACTGCGGAAACACTGTTTCAGATAGATCATCGTCTGACCGCTTCTGGAAATATGCGTTTTTTCCTGCATCGCTTATCCCCCTGTTCTTCTGCTTTCTGCCCGTTTGATAAACACATCAGCCAGACCTTCACCGCCCTCATCGATACGATTGATCCTTCGCACAATATCTTCCAGACAATTCACTTCAAAATACTGCTTTGCCTCTTCAACACCGCCGAAAAAGGCCAGATGACCTGTCTGATCCTCCTGACTTTTCGCCAGAACCAGTACCTTTGTGAAGAGATCTGCAGCTCTGTCGGGACCATGGGAAATAACCATAACGATCTTGCCCATATCCGCGATCCGTCTGAGATTAAGCATCAGTTCTCTTGCCATTACGCCATCCAGTCCGGAATCCGGCTCATCCAGAAAGAACAGATTCGGATCCCCGACCAGTTCCACAGCGATACTGAGACGTTTTCTCTGACCGCCGCTGAGCCGTCCTGCCAGTGTATCCCGATCCGGTGAAAGTCCCAGCAGCTGAATGACCCAGTCCGCCTGTTCTCTGTACTCCGCTTCGGACAGATCCCCTTCCATCTTCATCTTCGCGGCACTAAGCACGGTATGAAATACGGAATCGCTGTTCCGTATCAGATCTTTCTGCGGAACGTATCCGATCTCGTACCGCATCTTGTCATACTCCTCGTAAATATCCGTATCTCCGAAGCTGATGCTTCCCTCAGCCTTCTCATAGCCGATCACGGCTTTCATAAAGGTCGATTTACCGGCACCGGATCCTCCAAGGATCAGCACAAACTCACCGGGAGCGATCTGAAGATCAATATCCCGCAGAAGCGTTTTCTTTTTGAATCGCTTCCATACATTTCTCTCACGGATATGGATACTCAGGTACTCACCGTCCCATGCCTCCACAACTTCATCTCTGACAGTATTGTCTACCGATCTGCCGCTTTCCGCATGGTCCGTTTCCGAAGAATCCTTTTCCGGATATTCCGGTTCAGACTCTTTATTTCTATCGCTTTCATATACCGGTTCCGAATATCTGTCGCAGCTTTCTGCATATGCCGATTTCGGAACCCTGTCGCAGCTTGCTGTATAGACCGGTTCAGAATCGCAGTCTCCATATACCGCATTCCCTGGCCCGACGGCTGCTTCTGCTTCAGGACCTCCAGCATCAGGGACAGTGGTGTCCATGCAGGAATTGTCAATTCGTGCAGTCTCTCTGCCGATCCAAAGCTGTTCTCCCAGATATACAAACCAGGTATTGCCGATCCGTACAACATCGAAATTCTTCAGCCATCTTCTCCCGTCGATCTTCTCTCCGTTTACCGCTACGCCATTGGTACTGTTCAGATCGGTTACGCTCCATCCCTCATCGGATTTCAAAAAAACAGCATGATTCCGTGAGATCGTCTGATCTGTCAGCTTCAGATTCTTCCTTCCTCTGCTGACCATGATCTCATCCATTTCCCTGCTCAGATCGATTTTTTCCCATTGATACGAGGCCTGTGCGAAGGTGAAAATAAACAGATAAACGATTTCCTCGCTGCTGTGCCGAAACCGAAAGGAAAGGATATCCCCCTCCTTCAGCTGACAGATCTCTTCACACCGCTGTCCATTCATATAGGTGCCGTTGCTGCTTCCCATATCCCGATAAAAGACCCGATCTTCCACGAGACCGAATTCCCCGTGTTTTCTTGAAACTGCAGGAGAAAGAACGCAGATTCCTTCCTCATTCTCTGCACCGGTTTTTCTCCCGAGAGGAATTCTCCCGTTGATCACATGATCTTCCGTATGTCCATAGGGTGAGAACCCCAGCAATGTCGGAGTTCCCACTCTGCAGGATTCCTGGATCCTGATCGTCCGTTCTTCCATACTTCTTATTCTCCTGCCTCACCTGCATCTTCCTGTGCACTCTGTGCACGAACCTCCTCCGTAGAGGGCTGTTCATCCGATGCACTCGCTGTATCACTGTTTTCTTCTCCGGAATTTTCTGCATCAGACTCTTCGTCCTCTTCTCCCAGCAGTTCCTGTTTCAGCTTCGTACGATATGCCTTCAGTTCCTCATCTGCTTCTTCCGATGTAAGGAACTTCGGATCTACATTCCAGTGAACATCTTTCAACTGCTGCAGGATCCTTCCCTGTTCGGAAAGCGGCCAATCCACCAGACGCAGCTCCATGGATTTTCCATAATTCGATTCAATAACCGCTGTGTAATCCACCGATTCGCCATAACCGATGAACAGACGATCCCAGCTGATATTGATATTTTTCACTGCACCGACTGCGGAAACATCAGCAATCGGATTTCCGTAAATTGACAGATGCCTGTATTCTCTTGTATCCGGCAGCATGCTGATATCTGTGATCCGGTTGTTTTCCAGGAAAATATATTCTTGCTGTCCGGAAAGCTTTGCCAGTAAGGATACATCTGTGATCTGATTATTGGCAAAATCCCCGTACAGAAGCACAGAAGCCGAATCCGCAATCGGTTCCACACTCCGGATCTGATTGCCGCTGACCATCAGTCCATAGAGTTCCGTCTTTCCTTCCAGTCCCTCCAGGCTTTCCAGCTTGTTATTTCCCGCAAGAAGGACATGCAGCGCGGAACATTTCGTCAGTGCCTTCAGGGAATCCACCTGGTTATCAGAAATATCCAGCAGTTCCAGCTTGGCAAAGTGGTTGCTCAGAAAGCTGATATCCGAGATCTGGTTTCCGGATATACGCAGATCCTTCAGCTCTGTGCAGTTGATCAATGCATTTGCATCACTGATCTGGTTATTATCCGCTTTAAAGCTGTTCAATTCGATCATTTTCCCGCAGGCAGCTATGTCATCGATCTGATTATCGGCCAGCCAGAGAAGATGCATCTCGGTACATTCCTGCAAAGCAGAGATATCTGTAATCCGGTTATTCTGTGCCGAAAGGGACGTGAGTCTTTCCGCTGAGCCTTCCAGACCGCTCAGACTGGTCAGTGCATTGTTGTTGACCTCAACGGTCGTCATCTGCACATTATTTCTTAACGGTGAAAGATCTTCGATCTGATTGTTGTTCAGATACAACCAGCTAAGTTTTTCCTTATCTGCCAGGGCATCGATCGATGTGATCTGATTATCATTCAGATTCAGATGATAAATTCCGTTACAGCCTGCCAGAGGATCCAGCTGCTGCACCTGATTATTACGCAGATCCAGATCCTGCAGATTTACATGCTCTTTCAAGGGCGTCAGGTCTGTTACTGCACCGTTTGCCGCATACAGCTCCTCCAGATTCTCCAGTTTTTCCGCAAAGTTTAAGGAATCCAGCCCCGTATCATCTGCCCGCAGATATTCCAGATTACTGCAGGCAGCCAGATCGTCCGAGATTTTTCCCGAAAGATCCATCTTTTCCCCAAAGGCCAGCCGCTTAAGCTGAGGCATTTTTTCCAGGGATTTCAGACTGGTTATTCCTTCTGTATACAAATACAGCTCTGTCAGATTCGGGAAATGTTCCAAAAACTTTGCATCCCCCTGCATGCAGAGAGCATCCAATGTCAGCTCCTGGAGATTTGGGAATTCTACATCAAACACCGCATCCAGATCTGTCTGTACCGGATCGGTATAGCTCATGTTATCAAAAGAAAGCCTGTTCAGATTTTCCATGGCTGCTAACGGAGAAAGACTTTCAAATCCGGTACACATGGAAATCGAAACCGTATCCACATGCTGCAGTTTTGCGATTTCCTGCAATACATCCGTATCCAGTTCGCACGCATAAAAATACAGAGTGGTAAGGTTTTTATTTCTTCCTGCCCGCTTAATCTGAGCGGTACTTACTTTTTCCTTTTCAAAATTACAGGTCGTTTTTTCGGAGCTGTCATGACTCTGTACCAGTTTCACTCCCACAACTGCAGCGATTACACACAGAAATACCGCTGCGAGCACAGCAATTGCCCTTTTCCTGCTTTTTCCTTTTCGTTTTCCCTTTCGGTTTTCCTTTTCAGGATCTTTTGCCGCATGTCTGACGTTTTCCGCAGCTCTCCGTGGTGCTTCCTTCTGTCTTGCTTTTGCTGCTTCGGCATGCCTGTTCACAGCTTTGTTTCCGCTGCTCTCTGCAGTCACCGCAGACCTGTATTCTCCTCGATCTTCGGATGTGCTTTTCGGTTTTTCCCCGAATGCTTTTTCAGTCACCGGTTCATCCGCTTTTCGATTTCCTGCTTCGATCGTATGTAATTCCGGCTCACCGGATACATTTTCAACTGCCTGCACGAGTTCCCGGACAGAACGAATCCTGTTCTCCGGTTTGATTGCCAGTCCCTGCAGCAGTATTTTTTCCTCCTGTTCACTGATACGGGCACCTACAGTAGAAGGAGCTGCCAGTTCATCATGAAAAGCTCTCTGCAGACTGTCTGCCGGAGTGATACCGGTTATGCATTTATACAGAACGGCACAGATTCCGTATACATCCGTCCAGCTCCCCTGCATTTCCCTGGACAAATACTGTTCATAGGGCGCATATCCGGGTTTCACCGCAACTGTCACTGTCTTATCCGGATCCTGTCCCAGATCCAGAGCCGAACCAAAATCCAGAAGTTTCAGCATCCCATTGGGCAGAATACGTATATTATCCGGACTGATGTCCCGATGGATCAGACCATCTGCATGCAGCCGCTCGATCGTATCCATCAAAGGCCGCATCATCTTCCATGCATCCGAAAATGTGTATGTCCCTGCTCTCTTGATCCTGCTGCTGAGATCTTCTCCTTTCAGATATTCCATCACCAGATACGCACGTCCATCCTCCTCGATGTAGTCACGAACATTGACGATACCCGGCTCATTGGAGTATTTGGCCAGCTTTCTTGCCTCTTTAAAAAAGGACTTCTGCTTTTCTGAATCAACATTAATATATTCTTTTACCGCTACCTGCATATCCAGAACCAGATCCACGGCAAGCCAGGTGATCCCGAATCCGCCCTTCTGCATCTGCTGCAGCAGTTCATACCGCTCCTTCAGTACCTTTCCCATGTAGTTTCCCTTTCCTGTCCTCTCATTTCATTACAGTTATTTTTTATTATAGCATACTTGTTTGACGACCTTTACCCCAACCTGCTCAATCTTTAAAGATATCCTTATATGAGCACGTAACCCTCGACTTTCGCCTTCGGCTCTGTCCGCTATGCATAAGTTCGACTACAAAAACCGAAGATTTTCTGTCTCACTTATCGGAAAGTGCTTATCCAAATAAAAAAGAATCTCCCAAAAGATTTTCCTTTGAGGAGATTCCTGTAATTGATATTTATCTTAATTGATATTCACGCTTCTTCCTGCCACAAATCGCGCAGCACTCTTTTTTATCTCTCATCGATCAGAATTGCCCTGCACGGAGCACCATCGGTGCCTCCCAGATTGATCGGGGCTGCATTGAGAAAGTATGTACCCGCTTCCACTTCTGACAGACATAGTCCTTCTACAATAACGATCTTCGCACCCAGAAGCACCTTGTGTACCGCCATCGGTCCGCTTTCCGGACCGACAGTCTGACTCTCCACTCCCAGAAGCCAGATACCGGCATCGGCAAATACCTTTGCCGCCTCTTCCGTCACAATGCATTTTCCCTTGAGCAGGATCCTTCTGATTTCTCCGGCAGCCTGCAGGATCTCCTGTGCTTTTCCTGTATCAAGCTCCTCGTTTTGTTCAGACACATAACAAGTACCTACCGTCTTCTCCAGCGGGATCCGGTCCACGGTTTCTCCGTCCTCAAGAAAATGGTAGGGTGCATCTATATGGGTGCCGTTATGTGCACACATAGAGAAGGCGGTCAGATTGCATGCTGCTCCCTGTGCGATCCGCATGACCTCCTGCCTGCCGGGTGCAGGATCGCCGGGATACACCGCACAGCCAAAGATTTCCTGTGAAATATCATATATTTTCATACATCTGTCCCCTTTTGCAAATAACCAAAAACGTTCTTCAATCCCATAATACCTCGAATGCTTCCATATGCATAGTTTCTTTTCCGGCTGGAAACAGCTTATTTTTCCACTTCTAATACACGCAAAATATATTCTCCGACTGTAACCGCATCCTCGATAGTAAAGTTGTGCCAGGAATTCTTATCAACCAGCATTCTGGCCGAAGCCGGGAATTCCTCATCGGCAAACCATATATTGATAAACACCGGATACTGCGGCAGATAGGGAAGACGTACGGAAAGATCCGCTTTTCCGTCAATGATCTCTCCCCCCAGTTCCAGTACCCTCGCACGCACTTCCGCTTCTGTATGCCGGCTAAGGAATCGTCCCAGAGCCTCTGCAGCTGTCCGGTCAAATTTGCCGCCCCGCACCAGACCGTCAGGAAGCTCGCCGAAGGAACACGGACTCTCCGCAGCCGGTGTCCCATCCGCCAGATTCAGATAATGCAGAACAGACAGATGATGCCAGGTGTCCATTTCCTCGGATTCTTCGTATCCGGGAAAAGAAAATCGATACTTCTTTCCCAGACTCGGTACAAGAAATTCCTGTTTCTCTGCATCATATATAACGCCGGCCCGCTTTGCAATCAGCTCCGGCTGTTTTCCTTCCAGCATATGCAGTGCATCCTGTCTCATATTCTGAAATGCACGGTTATTCGTATTGTCTGCCATCCTCGTTTCTCCCTGTCTGTTCCGGCTGTCACTATGTTACTACTAAAGATAATGCGTCTTTCGGAACATAGCAAGAACACAGATGCCTTATGTGTATTTTCATAGACAATTTACGAAAACTGTCTATGACTGAATGCAAGTCAAGCTCTGCGAGACTTAGCGCGGGATTCGGGTCAGCATTCACTGACATCTACCCATCCGAATCCCTGCGCATCCCTGCGAAGCGTTTATCTCACTCGGAGCCTGGACTCCCACTGAGATGATCTTGTAATTGCTCACCACTTGCAGACGTGGGAGTCTTCTCGACTAAGATAAAAAACGGAGTACATCCCTCCCCTTGCGAGAAAGAACATACTCCGTCTGTATGATCAGTCTGGATTAATTAAACGGTCTGCACGTAAGCAGCCGGATATCCGGCTCTGTCCAGTCTGGCCGTGATCACCTCATCCTCCACCTCTTCCTCATAGGAAACGGTGAGCTGATTTTTCTTCAGATCCACGGAACCGGCAAGTCCCGGCATATCATTGATTACTTCTTCTACACGCTTCCTGCAGTTCTCGCAGTGCATGCCTTCTACAGAAAAAATCTTTTTGTATTTGACATTGGAAAGACGTTTTTTCTTTACTTTATAGTCTCCGCCTCCGCAGCAGCCGCCCTTTCCGCTGAAATGTTTGACTGTAGAACGAATACCTAATGCCACCAGTACAACAATAATTAAAACGATGATCAGATCACTTGGATTCATAATACTCACGCATTCCTTTCTTTTTATCGGATAGTACTCTTCCTGACAGAAACGGGAGTGTACACAGCCTGTGCACACTCCCCGTATATCTTTACATCTATTTGCGTCTATTGCACATGACTGTTTCCATGACCATGACAGCCGCCGTGGCAGCCGCCTGCCTGTTTTGCATATGGACAGCCTATACAGGTCTCGCCTCTTTTGCGGGCTCGATACAGATAGACAATAACGCTGCCCACGATCACTGCAATGATTGCAATGACAATAAGATCTGCCATATTCATATCTCAACCCTCCTGTAATTCTTTATAATAATCTGCTTATTTTGCTCCGTCAAGTGCATACTCGGAAGCCAGATTGGAATTGGTTCGTTTGATCAGCATCGATGCGATCAGTGCGAAGCAGATGATTGCAATGGCTCCTCCGATTGCCGGTCCAACTGCCAGTGTGGACGGAGCAGTAATCAGAGTACCGATCGTGTATACCAGATATCCGACAGAATATCCGACACAAAGCTGAAGGCTGATTCCTGCCCATACCCATTTCGCACTCTTCATCTCAGAGTTCATTGCTCCGATTGCTGCAAAGCACGGCGGTGTATACAGGTTGAACATCAGATATGCAAGAGCAGCTACCTTTGTGATAGCGATCACACCTGCGATCTCTGTTCCTGCACCTTCCATCATTGCAAGCTCCTCTGTATCGATGAGGTTCTCAAGACCAACGAAGCATACAGCCAGAGTACCTACTACGTTCTCTTTTGCGATAAATCCGGTAACTGCTGCTGCAGCCAGCTGCCAGCTGAGAACACCTACGATCGGCACAAGCAGATAGGAGAACGGATGTGCAATTGTTGCAAGAATGGAATCGCTTGCAACCTCTGCTACCTGGAAGCTCCAGTTGAATGTCTGCATGATCTGTACTGCAGTGTTGCAGAGAAGAATGATCGTTGCTGCTTTTACAATGTAAGCCCATCCACGGTTGCACATGGATTTGAATGCAAACCAGAGAGACGGAACCTTGTACTCCGGAAGCTCGATAATGAAGAAGGATTTTCTTGCTTTGTATCCTGCGATCTTATTAACAAGCAGAGCACCAAGGAAAATAAATACAATACCACAGAAGTACATCAGTGTACTTACCCATGCAGCGCCGTCAAAGAAAGCACCTGCAAACAGGGAAATAACCGGAATCTTTGCACCACACGGCATGAACGGAGAAAGCATTGCAGTCGCTCTTCTCTCACGCTCATTACGGATCGTTCTGGAAGCCATGATACCCGGAACCGCACATCCGGTTGTGATAACGAAAGGAATTACGGATTTTCCGGAAAGGCCTACTTTTTTGAAGATCGGATCAAGAACAACGGCAACACGTGCCATGTATCCGCAGTCCTCAAGAAGAGCGATCAGGAAATACATTACCATAACCAGCGGCAGGAAACCGACAACGGCTGCGGTACCGCCGATAATACCATCTACAAGAATAGCAGAAAGGAGCGGATTTGCACCGGCCATCTGCTCACCTGCCCAGCCCTGGAAGGTCTCAACCCATCCGGCAAACAGTCCCTCGAGCATCTTACCGACACCGATTGGAGATTCTGCCTGGGAAATATGGAACACAAGGAACATAACAACAACGAAGATCGGAATTCCCAGCCATTTGTTTGTAACAATAGCATCAATCTTATCACTGATACCGATATCCTTGGTCAGTACCTTACGGGTCTCTACCTGCTCAACGATCTTGTTAACGAATGCAAATCTCTTGCGGTCTGCTTCCTCAACAGCCTTCTTATCGGTCAGATCAACCTTGCCCTCGCTGTACGGTGCGGTCTGTTTTTTATTTGCAGATTTTGCAGCTGCTTCAACAACAGCCTTCAGACCATCATTGGAAGTGGATACGGTTTTGATAACCGGACATCCCAGTTTTTTCTCCAATGCAGCAACATCGATTTTTGTCTCTTTCTTCTCGTTGATATCACTCTTGTTCAGAGCAACAACAACCGGAATTCCAAGTTCAAGAAGCTGTGTGGTAAAGAACAGGCTTCGGCTCAGGTTGGATGCATCCACAATGTTGATGATTACATCCGGATTCTCCTTCTTTACATAGGAACTGGTGATGCTCTCCTCACTTGTGAAAGGAGACATGGAGTAAGCACCCGGAAGGTCAACAGCGATCAGCTGCTCACTTCCATCATAAAATGCTTTCTTAATGGGGTGTTCCTTTTTGTCTACGGTAACACCGGCCCAGTTACCAACTCTTTCGTTTCTGCCTGTGATGGCGTTATACATGGTTGTTTTTCCCGAGTTCGGGTTACCTGTCAACGCGATTCTCATATCGACATTCCTCCTCATATGAAATTATATAATTAATGCTACTGTTCCGTATTCTCTTGCGAGATCAGCGATATAACTTACGAGATTCACAGTTTCACTTGCGAGATTCGCATTTTAACATCCTGCGAACAGTTACTAATTATCAAAAAGGCTTACAGTTAATCTATGTGACCTTTGGTTAAGCAAACGCATTTCCCGTTAACCATAGTTAACCTCTGGTCTAAAAAAAATCTGGCAGCTGACCGGCTGCTCAGACTTTTTCTGCGGGAAACGGATCCATAATCGGCAAACAGTTCTATTTAGACTTCAATTACGGAAGCAAGTCCTGTATCGATGTTGTATCGTGCATCCTTAATGGAAAGTACAAGACTTCTCTTCTTCTTAGTCACTACTGTAATCGGCTCCCCACTGTAACATCCCAGCGAAAACAGAAATGATTTCATCTCTTCATCATCGGTATGGATATCTTTGACGATAACCTCTGTACCCGCCTCGACTTCATTCAATGTCATAGCCTTCTCCTTAATATGTAAAAAACGCATTAGCCTTATCTAATCGTCTATACTCTACCTTATTTACTGTTAGAAGTCAATAACATTTTTTCAACTTACAAAACAATAATTTAAGACAACGATCCGGCAGGCGGATCTCTATCAGCCGCCTGCCGAATTGCTCCATGAGTTATTTACCCTTCCCGGCTGCAGCCTTTTTCGCTGATGGCGTCAGTTCCTCATGGAAGAAATAATTGACGATGATCGGCGGCTCTTCGAACGGTCTCCTGATCGAATCATCATCCCGTACGTAGATCAGTCCCTGCTCCCGGGTGAATTCCTTCATATCTTCATCCAGCTGAGACCAGTAGCTTCTGTCCTTTCTGTTATAGATGGATTCATATAAAGGAAACAACTCCGGATGCTTCTCTCTGATATATTCCATAATGACATTCTTGTATCCGCCGCGCAGATTCAGATTCTCCAGCCAGACCAGGTTGCACTGCTCTTTAGCCCTAATAATGATTTCTTTTACATCCGTGATTCCGGGAAAGATCGGTGAAATGAAACAGGTAGTGCGGATTCCCGCATCATGGAATGCCTTCATAGCTGCCAGTCTTCTCTCAATACTTACACCGCGGTCCATGTCATTTTTGAATTCCTCATCTAACGTATTTATCGACCAGGATACCCGGGCATTCGGAAAGGTCCGGATCAGATCCAGATCCCGCAGGATCAGATCCGATTTTGTCGCAATGCTGATGCTGCAGCCGCTTCCCTGCATCTGCTCCAGGAGCATTCTGGTACGTCCGTATTTTTCCTCCAGCGGCTGGTACGGATCGGTTACGGAACCGATAAACAGTTCCTTTCCCGCATACTTGCCGGGATTTTTTACAGCCGGCCAGTTTTTCACGTCCACAAAAGATCCCCATTCTTCTTCATGACCGGTAAACCGTTTCATGAAGGATGCATAGCAATACTTGCATGCATGCGCACATCCGCCGTAGGGATTTACTGAATAATCCGCTACCGGAAGATTCGATTTTGTCAGGACACTTTTCGTGTTGATTTCTTTTACAATGATATCCGTTTCACACATGAAGCACTTCTCCTCCTCAGTATTCAGCTGCAGTCTTTTCTGTCGGATGATACTCTGTATTGCTGCTGCCTTGTCTATCGAGTGATTCTCTCCGGTGGAGTTTCTATTTCTTTGCCTCCACACGAGGAATCGCTGCCATCGCTGTTTCCAGATTACATAAAATCCTCTCCAGATAAGCCTCAACTTCCCGGATTTCCCTTTCCTCGAATCCTTCGTAAAAAATGCTGCTTAACTTATCACTGATCTGATTTCCCACCTGTTCCTGTTCAACACCTGTCTCTGTCAGATCAAACCATTTCTTGCGTTTATCCTGTTTATCCTGCACACTGACAACCAGTCCCTGTTCCTCCTCCAGGCGTTTCAGCATCAGCGTAAGCGTACTGTTGGCAAGCCCTGTCACCTTTGCAAGCTCCGATGCGGTCTGTGGCCGCTTATCCCAAAGTGCCGAAATGATTTTTCCCTGCTCCGCGTTATAAAGCGCTCTTCCGTCATTGGCCAGCAGCCGATTAAACAACCGTCCGTTCAGCAGATGGATTTTCAATGTTAAATATCCTCCGTTCTTTGTCACTGCCATTTGTTCATTCTCCTTTCTCGTTCAGCTTACTCAGCGTCCATTTCAATCCTTTTGCGATGCGCAGCGGCACATCCTTATAATGATTTCCCGGATTTTTCTCGAAGATCGATAAGATATTCTTCCTATTATATACAGCACGCAGCTGTTCCATAATGGATTCCGTTTTTGATAGATACGGATTTTTTGTCCTGCTTTCTTTATCCCCTATGGATAAATAGATACATGCCGGTTCTTTCGTAAATGTCTGTTTTTCCGCATACTCCAAAAATCCCGGGTACCAGACAGAAGCAGATGGTGCTGTATATGCAGCAAACTGCTCACTGTGATGTGCGGCATATAATGCAAACAGGCCTCCCATGGAATATCCATGCAGAATACTGCATGCAGCTACAGGCAGAAGAGACTGCACATATGGAACGATTTTCTCCTCCAATACGGTCAGATAGGAATCTGCTTCTCCTGTAAAATGATCATCCCGGGCAACGATTGGATCATTCGCCCAGGGTGAAAGTTCTTCATCCCACCGGATCCCGGTAATGGAAACCAGATGGAACTCTGGACATCCGATCGTTCTGCATGCAGCAAGCACCGCTTCTGCACAATCGTTAAAATCATTGGAATACACGATCGGAGCATCTTCCCGGCTGCATATGTACACCGTTACGTTTTTTCCCTCTATATTCGCAGTTTGTTTCCTCATTTCCTGTCTATTCACGGTTTCTGTTTTCATTCCTCGTCTCCTTTCGCCAGCTGCATATATCCCGTCATATCACGAAACCCAAGTTTTTCATAAAGTATCCGTCCGCTTGCTGTCATTTCCAGATATATTTTGTGGATTCCCCTGTTCTCAGCCTGCCCGATCAGGTATATCCTCAATAGATGCTTGTCTTATGTAAATACTCACTGCTGTCCAGCTCCTGTTTTTGTTTGCAGAACACTGCCGTTCACACTTTTGTTTTTATATAAAACCTTTTTCGCAATCAGATATTACTATATAAAAAGATCCACGTCAAGTAGTTTTATATAAAACGACTTGACGTGGATTGCTTTTCTGCCACTTTTTCTTTCGCCTTTTATGATTAGCTTTTATCATCTCGCTGAATCGATACGATCACTTCTTCTATCAGTGCATTGACCCTTTCCGGTTTGTCTGTGTTGGAATTATGCCCGGCACCTTGGATCCATTCCAGCCGTATTCCTGTCTGCTTACTCCATGCACGATTATAGCGAATGCAGGAGCCTGCCCTGTCCTTTTCCCCACAGATCAGCAGGGAATGCTTTGGCAGCCGGTAAGGAAGATCGGCTTCCATTGCCTCTGCCAAAATCCTGAACCCATGCCCGGAAAGCTTTGCATATCGGTCCTGATCCCCTTCATAGACAAGCATCATGTCTCTCATCAGCCGTTTTCCATATGAAGACATTGCCACTCCGTTTGTCCCGGATCTCGCCAATGCCTTCCATGGATAATATCGATATACAGGTTCCATCCTCTTCAATAACCAAAGTTCTACTTTTGTAACATACTGCCTGCCCAGCGGAGCGGAATCAATCGAAACAAATCCTTTGAGCTCCGACGAATACCGTTCCGCATATGCCTGTCCCACATAGCCGCCCATGGACTGTCCTGCAATAACAACATTGTCCGCATGTTCTGCCTGCAGGATCTCATGAAGCCATCTTGCTTTATCCATAAGCGAAAAGTTAAAACGAAACGGCCAGGAAGCCGCATGCCCGGGTGCATCCCAGACAAATACATTGTATTTATCAGAAAAATATTCTATCTGCTTATCGAACAATCGATGATCTGCCGTTAATCCCGGCAAAAATACAAGCGTTGTTCTTTTGTCACTGAATGCATTGGTCCAATAATGAATAACTCCGCCCGGTGTTTCATATGTTTTCTCGGTCAGCACCGGAATCACCTCTTTTCCATTCATCATCTGCAGTATTCCGCTTTACATTGAACCTCACATGACTGTAAGTCACATGCTTCTTGCTTCTACCACTACTGCATACCTGCAAATTCAAGTCGAGCTCTGCGAGACTTGACGCAGGATTCAGGGCAGCTTTCGTTGACATCTCCCTATCCGAATCTCTGCGCATCCCTGCGAAGCGTTTATCTCAGTCGGATATTGGACTCCCACTGAGGCAATCTTGTAATTGCTCACCACATGCAGAAGCGGGAGTCTTCTCGACTGAGATAAACAGCCTTCGGCCTGTCATTTTCCGAGAAGTTCTTTTGCCCCTTTGAGAAGTGCTGAAAGCGTTTCATCTCCTGCTTTGGATGAGAGAATGCCTCCTAAAATACCGGTACTGTCTGTATCACTTTCCAGTATTTTGATGACAATTTCTTTTTTAACGGTATCTGCTTTCCGATACAGGTTCAACAGTTTTTTCTCTGCGGCAGTAAGCTTGACTGATTGTCCGGAAGCTTTGGCTGCGGAGGTTTTGCCTGCGGCACCTGATCCGGATCCATTGGAAGCAGATGCATATTTTGTTGCCTTAGCAGCTTCGATCAGTGACTTCTGTGTGACATTTGTTACTTTTGCGATCTGTTTTAAGGCCTCCTGTGTCAGTGGAGCCACATCCCGTTCTGCTTTACTGATATCAGAAGCAGTTACGCCCGGCACTTTCTTTGCAAGCTGCTCCTGTGTCAGACCTGCATTGGTACGTGCCTCTTTCAGTAAAATTCCCAGTGTCGTCTTTGCCATCATGAATCTCCCTTCTCTTTTATTTCACATTCTGTTATCTTGCATATTATTTATCTCTTTAGTATATCCACATACTTCTTAAGAAGAGGAACAACCGTACCCCGTATATTCCACAGCAAATCGGTCTTATTTTATCCTTAGCCTTTCCGGACCACGAATCCCTAATCAAACTGCCCAAATAGTACTCTTTCATATTTTCATCATACAATATAAATCACGCCTTATAAATATGTATCTGCCGGCGTTTATAAACACTTCCAAATCATCTCACTTCCAGTCCGATCCGGCATTTTTTTCGCATAAAAAACCACAGCCGAATACCTTTTGCAGGTGCTTTGAAAAGCCAAAAGCCTGCCTCCTTTCAATCCTCATTACCTCCAGAAATAGAAAAAACTGCATGTTCGTTTTTTGTTAGTGATCCAAGAATGTTTCCTGGTAATACAATAACAAAAGATCGTGAATTGTAAATCGAGATGCAACCCCTGCGACTTACATTCCTTTCAAAATA
>JAUNAK010000047.1 GCA_030527665.1 Eubacteriales bacterium | reverse complement strand
GTACGTTCTGTATTCTGTCCGGCTGCGTTTTCTGTACGTTCTGTATTCTGTCCGGCTGCAGTTCCGGAAAAGCCTGTCTGCTCCGGAGATACCGACGAAGCTGAAAGCGGCTTATCTGCCTCCTGCGTGAAAGATGCAGAACCGTTTTTTTCCTGTGCTGCATACGTAGTTCCTGACGAAACCGGACGGCTGTCCGTCCCGCCTGCGCTGCCGTTTCCTGCCGCATATCGGCTACTTTCCCGCAGTATAGATGCCGTCTGTGAATAGGACGGCGGCGGACTGACTCTGGGTGCCCGATAGGAGGTATCTCTTTTGATCAGATCCGCATTTCGATCCGGCTTCAACGGCATGCCGTCACTTCTCCGAAGCCGTTCAAAAGGTTCCGGAGCGCCTTTCGGAAGGAAGGGAAGCCGTGCCGCTTCACTGCGTTTTCTCTTCTCCTGTTCATGCATGGAAACTTCCGGAATATGCTCCCTGTGCATCAGCGCATTCTGAATCGCCAGACAGAGCTGATGATAGATCTCCTCCTGATCAGAGAAGCGAAGTTCCATTTTCTGCGGATGTACGTTGACATCCACCTTTGTGGTGTCGATGGTGATATACAGAAGGGTAAACGGATACTTATGATTCATTAGAAAGCCGTGATAGGCATCCTCGATGGCTTTTGCCAGCAGCTTGCTTTTCACATACCGTCCGTTTACAAAGTAATTTTCAAAATTACGATTGCCTCTGGCAACGTTAGGGCTGCCGATGAAACCTTCGATCTTCAGCAGTCCTTCGGAGCTGATCGGGATCATTTCTCTTGTAAGATCACGGCCGAAAATCTGGTATACGATCTCTTTGAGATTTCCGTTTCCGCTTGTATACAGGCGGTTCTGTCCGTTCACAATAAATTTGAAGGAAATATCCGGATGCGACAAGGCCAGCTGCTCCACAAAGTTGGAGACCTGATTGGCCTCAGCAGTCGCCGACTTCAGGAATTTTGCTCTTGCAGGTACATTGAAAAACAGATTCCGTACAAGGAAGGTCGTTCCCGTAGGCGCTCCAATCTCTTCAAATTCCTTTTCTTCCCCGCCCTCGATGCAGTACCGTACACCGGTCAGTGCCTCCGGTGTCTTTGTAATGCATTCCATCTGGGAAACGGCAGCGATACTGGACAGAGCCTCTCCCCGGAAACCGAGAGAGCTGATGGTGACCAGATCCTCCGCTTTCCGGATCTTGCTGGTTGCATGACGCAGAAACGCCCGCTTTACCTGATCTACCGGTATACCGGCTCCGTTATCGGTGATCCGCATAAAGGTAGTTCCGCCGTCACGGATCTCTATGGTAATGGCGGTGGCATTCGCATCAATGGCATTTTCCGTCAGCTCCTTGATTACGGATGCCGGCCGCTCCACCACTTCACCGGCTGCAATTTTATCGATCGTGGTCTTATCCAGTACCTGAATTTCTCGCATGCTTTACCACCTGTTTTTTACTTCGCTCTGGAGATGATACAGCGTATTCATCGCTTCCAGAGGAGTCATATTGGAAATATCCAGATTTTTCAGTTCTTCTATAATATGTCCGTCGTCATGCGTATCGAAGAGGGACATCTGGTGCATATCCACCGTATCGTAATGTGTGGACTTCTGTTTTTTCTTCTTGGGCTCGGTCAGATCTTTTACCGCAGCGGTAATGTCGGCATCGGACAGCTGTCCCACCAGCTCCTCCGCACGTTTCAGAACCGGCTCCGGAACACCTGCCAGACGTGCTACCTGAATACCGTAGCTCTTGTCTGCGCCGCCTTTGACGATCTTTCGGAGAAAAACGATGCCGTCCCCTTTTTCCTTCACTGCAATGCAGTAGTTCTGTACAGCCGGAAGTTTGCCCTCCAGCTCGGTCAGCTCATGATAATGGGTGGCGAACAATGTTTTGGCGCCCAGCTTTTTCGTATCTGCCACATGTTCGATCACCGCCCAGGCAATTGACAGTCCGTCAAAGGTACTGGTACCCCGGCCGATCTCATCCAGGATCAGCAGACTGTTGGAGGTGGCATTGCGAAGGATGTTGGCAACCTCGCTCATTTCCACCATGAAGGTACTCTGTCCGCTTGCCAGATCATCGGAAGCACCGACACGGGTAAAGATCCTGTCGACAATACCGATATTGGCAGATGCCGCAGGAACAAAGGATCCGATCTGCGCCATCAGAACGATCAGGGCCGTCTGACGCATATATGTGGATTTACCGGCCATATTCGGTCCGGTGATGATAGATACCCGATGATCGTTATTGTCCAGATAGGTATCATTGGAGATAAACATATCATCCGGAATCATCAGTTCAACGACCGGATGGCGGCCTTCCTTAATGTCCAGCTTGCCGGATTTGTTCAGCTTCGGACGAATATACCGGTTTCTTGCTGCCACAAATGCCAGAGAAGCAAATACATCCAGCGCTGCTACTGCCTTTGCCGTCTTCTGGATACGGACAACATTATCCGCGATCACGTTTCTGACCTGTGAGAACAGCTCATACTCCAGCGAGGACAGATGATCATCTGCTCCGACGATCTGTTCCTCGATCTCCTTCAGCCGATCGGTCGTGTACCGTTCGGAACCGGTCAGCGTCTGTTTTCTTGTATAGTATTCCGGCACCTTATCCTTAAAGGAGTTGGTTACCTCGATACAGTAGCCGAACACACGGCTGTATTTTACGCGAAGGGTCTTGATGCCTGTCTTCTCCCGCTCCTCGGCTTCCAGATCAGCCAGCCAGGACTGACCGTCTCTCTTTGCGGCGCGATAACCGTCAACCATTTCGTTGTAGCCGTCCCTGATAATTCCGCCCTCCTTCATGGCAAGCGGCGGATCATCGATGATCGCATTCTGTATCAGTGTACAGATATCCTCCAGTGTATCCATATCCTCCCGGATCGAGAGCAGCAGCTCTCCGTTGAAGTCATTCAGCTGCTGGCGGATGAATGGAAGCATCTCCAGTGAAGTACGGAAGGCGACCAGATCCCGGGGATTGGCGGACTGATAGGTGATCCGGCTCACCAGGCGTTCCAGATCATAGACCGGCTGCAGATATTCCCGGATCTCATCCCGGAGCATCGGCTGATCGGTCAGTTCACCGACTGCCGTCAGTCTTTTTTCGATCTCTTCCTTATTGATCAGCGGCTGCTCGATAAAGCTGCGCAGCATGCGGGCACCCATGGCTGTCTTTGTCTTATCCAGGACACCGAGCAGAGAACCTCTCTTCTGCTTCTCCCGCAGTGTTTCCGTCAGTTCCAGATTTCGTCTGGTCGAGCTGTCCAGCAGCATGAAACGATCGGAAAAATAGGGTGTGATCGACGTCATCTGTCCCATATTGTTTTTCTGTGTCTCATACAGATAACGGAACAATGCGCCGACAGCGATAAAACCGCAGGGGAAATCCAGAACCCCCAGTCCCTTCAGATTTCCGAGCCGGAAATGCTTTTTCAGGATCTTCTCGCAATTGGCGTCATCAAAATAAAAATCATCCAGTGCGGATACACTGATCCGGAGGCGGTTCTTCAGATCATCGGTATCCAGTTCCGATACAAGAAGGCTCTGGTTGCAGATGATCTCCGCCGGCATGAATTTGTGGATCTCGTCCATCAGCTGGCGGATCGTATCCACCTCGGAGATCAGACACTGGCCGGTGGTAATATCCGCAATGGACAGTCCGAAGCGATCGGTCATATAGACGATACTGCAGATATAATTGTTTTTTGTCTCATCCAGCTCATCGCCGCTGATCACCGTACCCGGAGTTACCACACGGATAACCTCACGTTTTACGATTCCCTTAGCCTTCTTCGGATCTTCTACCTGTTCACAGATAGCGACCTTATAGCCTTTCTCGATCAGTTTTGTAATATAGGTATCTGCAGCATGGAACGGAATGCCGCACATCGGCGCCCGTTCCTCAAGACCGCAGTCTTTTCCTGTTAATGTCAGTTCCAGCTCAGCCGAAACGGTTTTGGCATCTTCGAAGAACATCTCATAGAAGTCTCCGAGACGATAAAAGAGTATACAGTCCTTATACGCATCCTTTGTCTGCATATAATGCTGCATCATTGGTGAAAGGGGCATTTGCTTGTTTCCTTTTCTAATGTATAGTCTATATTCTCTTGCAGTATCTGCGTTATGACCCGCTACCGGTATCTTTTGGCAGGATATGCGTTATGATCCATCATCGGTATTTTTTGACGGGATCTGCGTTATGATCCATTACCGGACAGCGGTTCCCATGTAGTAGAAGCCGTGGCACTCATCCAGATGTACATCCACCAGGGTACCGATCAGGGAAGCATCACCCGGAAAATGAACAACGGAGTTATTGTCCATGCGTCCGGTCACCAGGGACGGATCCTGCTCATTGACCTGCTCGACCAGAACTTTTTTTGTCTGACCGGTAAAGCGGGCGGTCTGCTCTCTACCTACCTTCTGCACAAGAGCCAGCAGACGGTCAAACCGATCCTTGATCACATCTTCCGGTACCTGATCTTCCATAGCCGCTGCCGGTGTTCCGGTTCGTTTGGAATAGATAAAGGTGAAAGCACTGTCGTAGCGTACCTTTTCCACCACATCCATGGTCTCCAGGAAGTCTTCCTCGGTCTCTCCCGGGAAGCCGACGATGATATCGGTCGTCAGAGAAATATCCGGCACGGCCGCACGGATACGGTCAACCAGATCCAGATAGCTTTCCTTGTCATAATGACGGTTCATCTTCTGCAGCAGTCGGGAGCTTCCGGACTGCAGCGGCAGATGCTGATGCGGACAGATCTTCGGGTATTTTGCCATGACTTCGATCAGTTCCGGAGACAGGTCCTTCGGATGAGAAGTCATAAAGCGGATACGCTCCAGTCCTTCGATCTCCTGGATCATCACCAGAAGTTCCGCGAAGGATACAGGCTTCTCCAGATTCTTGCCGTAGGAGTTTACATTCTGTCCCAGAAGCATGACCTCAACAACACCCTCGGATACGATCTGACGGATCTCACAGAGGATTTCCTCCGGGGTACGGCTCTTTTCACGTCCGCGCACATAGGGAACGATGCAGTAGGTACAGAAGTTGTTGCAGCCGTACATGATGTTGACGCCGGACTTGAAAGAATACTTTCTGTCTACCGGCAGTTCCTCAACGACCTGATCCGCACTCTGCTGAATATCGATGACCATCTGATCAGGCTGCTCCAGAGAACGGGAAACCAGCTCGGCAAGCTTATAGATATTGTGCGTACCGAAAATGAGATTGACAAAGCGGTAGCTCTTCTTCATCTTCTCAATGACCTGCTCCTCCTGCATCATGCAGCCGCAGAGGCCGATCTGCATATAGGGATTCTGTCTCTTCAGAGACTGCAGTTTTCCAAGACGTCCGTAGACCTTCTTGTTTGCATTGTCACGAACCGTACAGGTATTGTAGATGACCAGATCGGCTTCCTCGGTCTCCACACGTACATAACCGATCTCTTCCAGAATACCCCGGAGCTTCTCGGAATCACGGGCATTCATCTGACAGCCGAAGGTTATAACGTTGAAGGTCAGTTTTCTTCCGGCCTCAGCTTCGATCTCCTTCAGCTTGTTTTTTGCACGCTCGATAAAATAGTACTGACGAAACGGCTCATTCTCCGGAGCCGGCTTTGTCAGATCCATTCCGGCGATCAGTTCCTGGTATTTTTCATTTGCTCTCATGCTGTATCTTTTCATTTTCGAATACGAAAATTACATTCTCCTTTATTCTCTTCTCTCTTATACGCTCCGGCTTTTATCAGTATCCGCCGATGAAGCGGCGAATACTGATGAGCTTTGCATATTCTGCCCTTTTGCGCATTCTTATTCTGCATTCTTATTTTACATTTTTATTTTGCCTTCGTACTTGCGGCTCCGTCTGGTCGGATCTGTCCGTTTCCGAATATGCAGAATTTTGTCGTTGTCAGTGCAAGCAGTCCCATCGGTCCACGGGCATGGAGTTTCTGGGTACTGATACCGACCTCGGCTCCAAAACCGAATTCGCCGCCGTCCGTGAAACGGGTAGAGGCATTGACATACACCGACGATGCATCGATCTCGTCCTGGAACTTCAGTGCAGATGCATAATCCCTTGTCACGATTGCCTCGGAATGTCCGGTATTGTAAGTATTGATATGAGTGACTGCCTCATCAATGTTTGAAACTGTCTTGACGGACAGAATATAATCCAGATATTCGGTTCCGAAATCCTCTTCCGATGCCGGAACGCCGTTCTGTGTCACATACGGCAGTGCCTTTTCATCCGCGCGGATCTCTACCTTCCAGGGTGCAAGTGCTTCTGCGATCATCGGCATGACTGTCGGAAGGATCTTCTCATGAATAACAAGAGATTCGCAGGCATTGCAGACACCGATCCTCTGGGTCTTGGCATTTACGATAATATTCACAGCCATTGCCGGATCGGCGCTCTCATCCACATAAATGTGACAGTTGCCGGTTCCTGTCTCAATAACCGGAATGGAGCTGTTTTTCTTGACTGCCTGAATCAGCCCGTGACTTCCTCTGGGAATCAGAACATCCACATATTCATCCATTTGCATGAAGGCCTGGGTTGCTGCTCTGTCCACCGACTCGATCAGCTGGATCGCGTCCTCCGGAAGTCCCCGGGCAGCGAGGCTGCTTCGCAGCACAGCCGTAATGGCACGATTGCTGTTGATGGCATCACTTCCGCCTTTCAGAATGACAGCGTTTCCGGTCTTGAAGGTCAGGGCAAAAACATCTGCGGTCACATTCGGACGCGCCTCATAGATCACGCCGATCACGCCAAGCGGAACACGTTTCTGCTCGATCAGCAGACCATTGGGACGTTTCACCGTGCCCAGTCCCTGACCGATCGGGTCATCCAGTCCCGCTACGGTACGAAGGCCGTCTGCCATGGCTTCGATCCTTCCCTTTGTCAGCTGCAGGCGGTCCTGCTTACCCTGGGGCATGGAAGCGGCCCGGGCATTATCCATATCGATTGCATTTGCTTCCAGAATAGCATCTGCTGCCAGTATCAGATCCTCTGCCGCCTGCAGCAAAAGCGTATTTTTTTCATCCGCAGAAAGCTTCCGAAGCCTTGGCTCGGCTGCCTGTGCCTTTTTTCCGATCTGTTCCAGTTCCTTCATATGCAGCTCCCTTCTGCGCATCTGCCGCTGCAGCGAATATGGGTTTTCCCTATCAGCCAAACCACGTTCTTCTATAAGCTGAAACGCTTCCTCTGTATCCATGGTACAGACTCTCCTGCGGCACTTTCGCTCTTACATATACATATTTCATTGCTGTTGCTTTTATATACAAGTTACATGCCTGTCACTTTACATACACTTCCGACTCGGTATAGATATACATGGGACAGATATCAGTCTCTTCGAAGGGCACCTCCTCCATGATCTGGAAATCAAATGCGACCGCGATCGTCGGATGCTGGGTATGGATCTCCTGGTAACGGTCATAGAAGCCGCCGCCGTAGCCTACCCGATGATTCTCCCTGTCAAATGCAACTCCCGGTACGATCAGCAGCGCCGTCTCATCCTGATCGGCTTCTGCGACAATGCCGGGACAATGGGTGATTGGCTCCAGGATTCCCATCATTCCCGGTGCAAGCTGACCGAAATACTCCACATAGTAGAAATTCATGGCCGGACCGTTTACTTTTGGAAGCGCAGCCCTTTTGCCGTCCTTCCAGCATCGCTCGATAAAAGCCCTTGTCTGCACCTCGTTGTTGTAATCCATATAAGCAAAAACGGTTTCCGCCTTTTTATACAGATCGGAAGCACAGACTTTCTCAAAGATCCGTCTGCTGTTTTCTGCAACATCTTCCGCTGCAGCCGCTTTTCGAAGGGCAAATACTTTTTTTCTTACTTCTTTTTTTGTCATCAGATCTGCTCCAGATAATCCAGTAAATAAAAGTCGTCTTTTTTCTGTGAAAGGAAAAGTGTTCCTACTGCACGGCCGTCAATGATCTTATGGAGAATATGAAAATCCTCGCCGCTGGCAATGATCATATCACTGCCTCCCAGAGTGGCTACCTTGGCAGCGGAAAGCTTCGTGGCCATACCGCCGGTTCCGGCATTGCTGCCGGTAGAGGATTTTCCCATATGCATCAGGCTGTCATCCAGTTCCGTTACCAGTTCGATAAATTCCGCATCCGGATTGGTGTGGGGATCATCGGAATACAGGCCGTCGATATCCGACAGCAGAATCAGCAGATCGGCACCGATCATTGCCGCCACCACGGCAGACAGATGATCATTATCACCAAAAACCGACAGATTGTCGATCTCATAAGTGGCGATCGTATCATTCTCATTTACGATCGGAATAACGCCCTGGGACAGCAGCTCCCGAAAACAGTTTCTGGCATTGTAGCGGTTCAGCGGATCCAGCATCGTATTCTTGGTCATCAATACCTGGCTGCATACCTGATTATATTCGGAAAACAACTTCTGATAGATCATCATCAGCTTTGCCTGACCGACCGATGCGCAGGCCTGCTTCTGGGCGATCGTCTCTGTGCTGCGGTCGATTCCCAGTGTATCCCTGCCGACCATAACCGCACCGGAGGATACGAGAACTACTTCCTTTCCCTGATTGACCAGATCACTGATCTCACGAATGAGGATCTCCATCTTGATCAGATCCAGTTTACCGGTCGTCTTATGTGTCAGCGAGGAAGAACCGATCTTAATAACGATCCGTTTCTTGTCCCGCAGTCTCTTTCTCATTTCTTCTGTAATCATTTCAGACCTCCCTGGTAATTCCAAGGCTCTGCAGAACCTCTTCCTGTTTATGTTCCATAACTGCAGCCTCCCCGGGCTCCATATGATCATAGCCCAGCAGATGCAGCATGCTGTGCGCAATGAGGAAGGCTATCTCCCGTTTCACGGAATGTCCGTACTCCTCCGCCTGCTCCTCCGCCCGTTCCACGGAGATCACGATATCTCCAAGCAGCAGTTCACCACTCTCCGGATTGAAGCAGTCCTGTACCGAACTTTCCTCTTCCAGAACAGAGTAGTCTGCCGGTGCCGGAAAACCGATCATCGGAAAAGAAAGCACATCCGTCGGACGGTCGATCTGCCGGAATTCACGGTTGATCCGGTGGATCTCCTCGTTATCGACCAGTGTCAGATTGATCTCCGGTTCATAGGGACATGCTTCGGTATCCAGCACGCGGTCGATCACTGCCAGTGCCAGTTCTTCTGTGTCAAACGGAAGAACATGTTCCTGTTCATTCTCATAATTCAATGTCATGACTTATCCCTCATCCGTTTCGTTTTCTCTGTGCGGTCCGGCGTGCCTCTGCTTTGGCCTCCGCCCGCGGGCTTTTTTCGAGATACTCTTTTTTGATGCGATTGGCCGATGCCGATCTTCCCGCCGGTTTCTGCTCGAATTTCTCATAGGCCTCGACGATCTTCTGTACCAGCGGGTGACGAACGACATCGCGGCTGGTCAGATTGCAGAAGGCGATACCTTCTACTTTCTGCAGTACCCGAACGGCAACCTCCAGACCGGACTGTGTATCTGCAGACAGGTCCTTCTGGGTCATATCACCGGTAACGATCACCTTGGAACCAAAACCGATTCGGGTCAGAAACATCTTCATCTGTGCAGGTGTGGTATTCTGCGCTTCATCCAGAATGATATAGGCATTGTCCAGGGTCCGGCCTCGCATATATGCCAGAGGCGCTACCTCGATCAGCCCCTTCTCCATATTTTTCTGAAAACTTTCCGCACCCATGATCTGATAGAGAGCATCATACAGCGGGCGCAGATAAGGATCGATCTTGCTCTGCAGATCGCCGGGAAGAAATCCCAGCTTCTCTCCCGCTTCGATAGCCGGGCGGGTAAGAATGATCCTGGATACCTCGTCATTTCTAAATGCGGTAATTGCCATTGCCATCGCCAGGTAGGTCTTGCCGGTACCGGCCGGTCCTGTTCCGAATGTGATCATATGCTCCCGAATAGCATCCACATATTCCTTCTGGCCGATGGTCTTGGGCTTAACGGCACGTCCGTTGATCGTATGACAGATCACATCCCGGTCCAGTTCCAGTACATCCGCTTCCTTCTGCTCCATGGCCAGAGCCAGCAGATAATTGACATTCTGTTCCGTGATCTCATTCCCCCGTTCCGAAAGCTGTACAAGCTGCTCGATCATGTGTCTGCCGGCACGTACATTTCCCTCCGGACCGACAATACGAAGCGTACCATCCCGGGAGATCAGGGTGATCCCGAGACTCCGTTCTATTTTTTTTATGTACTGATCAAATTGACCGAACACCTGCTGTTCGTGCTCGGCGGGAATCATCATCTGTTCTTCGATAACTGCCATCTGGTAGACGTTTCCTTTCTATCTCTTTATAAATATTATTTAAAATAAATAAGCGTAAACCACAGCTGTTCATGCTCATCTATGTAGTAATCCATTTCAAGATCATCCGTCAGTTTCGCAACCACAATGCCGTGGCTTTCGATGCATGGATGCATTTTTTCCGGAAAACGGCAGAGCGCATCCGGACAGGTACATTCTTTGCAGACGGAGCAGGATTCTCCGGACATGCGGTAGATTTCGTAACCTGCATCCTTCAGATGCTTTTCCACCTCTGCAGTGATCACTTCGTGCTCCGCCTTCGTGGCAAGCAGCTCCGTGAAATTCATGGAATCCACCACATGGTTGACAGTTGAAAAAAACAGCGCATAGGGATACTTCAGGCATCGCTCTCTGCACTCATCCACTGTACCCACAGCCGGCGGACAGGACCAGGATTTTCCGTAGCGTCCGCATTCGATCTTGCAGACCATGCGGACTTTTTCTGTATATTCTACTTCCTCGCTCTTTAAAAATCCGTACTGATAGATCGGATACTGCGCGAGCATCTCTTCAATTTTCGGTATATCGATGTTCCGGCTCATTTCCGGACACACGTTTGTATTCATCTGTATTTATGTATTCCAATCTGATTATTTATGGTAGGGTTCGTGATTCAGTATGCGAAATCCCCGATAGATCTGCTCGGTAAGGATCATGCGCATAAGCTGATGCGGAAATGTCATACGTGAGAAGCTCAGAGCATAATCCGCCCGTTTCAATACGGCATCGGAAAGACCGAGCGAACCGCCGATCACAAATACGATATGACTCGTTCCGCTGACTGTCAGTGAAGCGATCTTCTCGGATAATTCCACAGAATCCAGCATCTTTCCGTTGATTGCCAGTGCGATCACATACGCCTGATCCGGAATGACCTTCAGCAGACGTTCGCCTTCTTTTTCACGAATGGCCTTCTCTTCTGCTTCGGATGCATGATCAGGTGTTTTTTCATCGGTTACTTCCGCGATCTGCATGGTGCAGTATCTGCCAAGCCGCTTGGTATATTCCGCAATTCCGTCACGAAGATACTTTTCCTTGATTTTTCCAACACAGGCAATGGTAATTTTCATATTTACAATACTCCGGCAGGTTTTATTCCTGCTCGCTTTTTCTGTTCCAAAGACAGCCGTTTCCTGTCTGCATTCTATACTTTACCAAAGCAGAACAAAGCTTTCTAAGAAACACAGAAAGTGCGGCCCGCAGCAGATCATCCTTCTGCTGCAGGACGCACATCATTTAACTACTGATCACATCAGGCATTTTTGCTTTTGATGAACTCATCGATACCCTTCGCACCGGCTTTACCTGCACCCATGGCAAGAATTACGGTAGCGGCACCGGTTACAGCATCACCGCCGGCATACACACCGGCTTTGGAGGTTTCTCCGTTTTCCTCGTTGGCAATGATGCATTTTCTCTTGTTGACATCCAGACCGATGGTCGTGGAGGAAATCAGCGGGTTCGGAGATGTTCCCAGAGACATGATAACCGTATCTGCCTCGATCTCGAACTCAGAACCTGCAACTTCAACCGGACGGCGTCTTCCGGAAGCATCCGGCTCACCAAGCTCCATACGAATGCATTTAACTGCTTTTACCCAGCCTGTCTCTTCATCGGCAATGATCTCAACCGGATTGCAGAGAAGATCAAACTGGATACCTTCTTCTTTGGCATGATGTACTTCCTCTGCACGAGCCGGAAGCTCCGCCTCGGAACGACGATATACAACATGAACCTCAGCACCCAGACGAAGTGCGGTTCTGGCAGCATCCATTGCTACGTTTCCGCCGCCGACAACGATAACTTTTTTGCCTTTGGAGATCGGTGTGAAGTAATCGTCTCTGTATGCCTTCATCAGATTGTTTCTGGTCAGATACTCGTTTGCGGAGAATACGCCCATAGCGCTCTCGCCCGGAATATGCATGAACATCGGAAGACCTGCACCGGATCCGATGAATACAGCCTCATATCCCTCTTCGTTCATCAGCTCATCGATCGTAACAGATTTGCCGATGATTACGTTTGTCTCGATCTTAACACCAAGATTCTTAACATTTTCGATTTCTTTATCTACAACCTTGGATTTCGGAAGACGGAACTCCGGAATTCCGTAGGAAAGAACACCGCCTGCTTTGTGCAGTGCCTCGAAGATCGTAACATCATAGCCAAGTTTTGCAAGATCACCTGCACAGGTCAGACCTGCAGGACCGGCACCGATCACAGCTACTTTATGACCGTTTTTCTCTTTTGCCGGCTCCGGTTTTACACCGTTCTCTCTTGCCCAGTCGGCAACAAAACGCTCCAGCTTACCGATGGAAACAGCTTCCCCTTTAATGCCGCGAACACATTTTCCTTCACACTGACTCTCCTGCGGACAAACACGGCCGCAGACTGCCGGCAGCGCACTGGACTCAGAAATTACTTCATATGCCTTTTTGAAATCACCGGCTTTTACCTGCTCAATGAATCCCGGAATATTAATGCTTACCGGACAGCCTTCGGAACATTTCGGTTTCTTGCATCCCAGGCAGCGAACAGCTTCTTCCATTGCCTCTTCTTTGTTGTATCCGTAGCAAACCTCTTCAAAGTTGGTGGCACGAACCTTCGGATCCTGCTCACGAACCGGAACTTTATTTAATACATTACCTGCCATTATTCGTCACCTCCGCACTGTCCGCAGCCGCCATGGTGTGTATCACCTTCCTGCACACGCAGGATCTCGCGGCCTTCTTCTGTTTTGTACAGGCGCATTCTCTGCATAGCCTGATCGAAATCAACCAGATGTCCGTCAAACTCCGGACCGTCAACACAGGCGAATTTGATTTCATCACCAACCTGCAGACGGCATGCACCGCACATACCGGTTCCATCTACCATGATCGGGTTCATGCTGACAATCGTCGGAATATTCAGTTCTTTTGTCAGTTTGCAGACGAATTTCATCATGATCATCGGACCGATCGCGATACAGTTGGTGTAATCATGTCCTTCATTGATCAGATCCTGCAGACATTTGGTAACATTACCGCTTCTTCCGTAGGAGCCGTCATCTGTCGTTACATACAGATTGCAGACCTCTTTGAATTCCTCTTCCAGAATAACAAGGTCTTTTGTTCTGGCACCGATAATTACATCCGCGTCAACGCCATGCTCATGCAGCCATTTTACCTGCGGATATACCGGAGCTGTACCAACACCACCGGCAATAAAAACCATACGACGTTTCTTCAGTTCTTCGATCGGCAGATCGATCAGATCAGAAGCAAGACCCAGCGGTCCGACAAAGTCTTCAAAGGAATCACCTGTTGTCAGTTTCGCAAACTCTTTCGTAGAATTTCCAACCGGCTGGAATACGATCGTTACGGTACCTTTCTCACGATCATAGTCACAGATCGTTAACGGAATACGCTCGCCGACTTCATCAATTTTTGCAATGATGAACTGGCCAGGCTGGCAGTTTTTGGCAACTCGCGGTGCATCAATTACCATACGGTAAATGTTGGCCGAAAGTCTGTCTGCAAATAAAATTTTATACATATCTTCCTCCTGTTAACATGTATTCCCTTTTGGTTTTCGCCAAGGGTGTTTTTTATAATGGCATGTATCTCTACATGTTCACTACCTTAATAAGGATCACGATTGAAGCTGTTGAAAAGCTGCACAGATTCATCTGCCGGATTCACTTTATATTTGTCATTCGGTTTCCGGCGATTCTTCTGTATTCTGAGACGGCTCCTCCGGAATTTCTGTCGGTGCAGGTTCTTCTGTCGGCTCTTCCGTCGGCGTCGGCTCTTCCGTTGCTTCCGGAGTTACGCTTGGTTCTTCGGAACTGCTGCTTTCTGTCGGTGAAGGCGTCGGCGTTTCCGATGGGGTCGGCGTTGGCGTCGGAGTCGGAAGCGGTGTTACTGTTACTTTTGAGAAGACAAAGGTTGCGGATGCAACACTGCCCAAACGCCCGTCTTCACTCTCCAGAACGGCATAAAAGACGTGCTCGCCCTGACGCATTTTAACCGGTCCGTTATAGATCGGACTGGTTTTATCCGGTTTTCTGTCAAAGGAATACCGACAGGTATATCCGTTCGGTACAACAACCGTAATCTCCGTAACTCCCTGCTCCGAACGATCTCTTGGATTAAGCAGCGTATACTGTTCAACGAGATATAACGGTGCAGCGTCTCCATTGCTGTCAACCAGCTCTATATAACGCCCGGATTTCGGAGTAATGGAAGGAGTCGGCGGTGCTGTAAGTACCACTGAAAAATCAGAAGAAGCCACATCGCTGACTGCACCGACCTCGGTAACAGTCACTGCCTTCACGACCGTATCCCCGTTTCCGAGTTCAAAAGCCTCTGCATATACCGGAGATTTCTCATTCGGAATGGAACCATCGACCGTATAATGGATCGTTCCTGCCTTTGCTGATATGGAGACCTTTGTTTTGGAACTGAACTTTCCGCCGTCCGGTGTAATGACCGGTGCCGCAGGAAGATAGATCTCATATTTTTTCAAGAGTCCCTCATCATCACAGGCACGAAGAAGCTTCTGGATCGCAGATACATCTTTGCCTTCCACATAAAACGGAATCAGAAGACCTACGATCTCAGCATCCTCCGGATACTCCTGTGCCAGAGACACCAGCGTTTTCATTGCCTTTTTATTGCTTTTTCTGGCAATCGAGATGCGTGCGGACAGCAGCCTTGCTTCTCTGCTTCCGGATTCCAGCGTCAGAGCCTGGGTAATATACTCCTCAGCCTCTTCATATCTGCCGTTATTATAACTTTCTTCAGCCATCTCATACTGATAAGAAAAGGAATTGTTTCGCTTATTGGCTGTTCCGACAACTGCCGTCATGATCATGCCGAACAGCAGCAGACCTGCTATAAGCACAAGAAGCAGAATATTTCTTGTGATCTGCTTTCTTCGCCTGCGATATGCCTCTTCCCGTTCCATTTCCTCATCAAGCGCACGCTGCTTTTCAATCTTTTTTAACTGATCCTCCTGCATATGACTTTCAATCGTTACATAATCGGGAACCAGCTGAATCTCCTGTCCGCATGAAGGACAGATCAATTCCGTATCTGAAAACTGCGCTCCGCAGTACGTACAGGTTCGCATTTAATTCTCCTCTAGATAATTCTCAAACTGAGCCATGGTCATCAGAATTTTTCTGGGTTTCGTACCTTCCTCTTCACCGACTACGCCGGCATCACAGAGCTGATCCATGATGCGGGCCGCCCGGTTGAATCCGATACGGAACGCTCTCTGCAGCATACCGATGGAAGCCTTATCTTTTTCGATGATCAGCTTACCCGCCTCGGTAAAATATGCATCGGTATCCATCACGTCACCGGAGGGACTGACGGAACCGGAGGATTGACTGTTGATCTTGTCTTGAATAGCCTGACTGTAGGTAATAACCTTGCGATGATCCTTCAGGAACTGAACCACTCCCGCAATCTCCTGATCGGATAGGAACGCACCCTGTACACGGGCTGGTTTTGCATATCCCTGCGGATAAAACAGCATATCACCCTTTCCAAGCAGTTTCTCAGCACCTACCATATCAATGATCGTTCTGGAATCTACTCCGGATGTAACCGAAAGTGCAATTCGAGAAGGCATATTGGCCTTGATCAGACCGGTAATAACATTAACGGAAGGACGCTGCGTTGCGATGATCAGATGAATTCCGCAGGCTCTGGCCAGCTGTGCCAGACGACAGATGGATCCCTCGACCTCATTCTGCGCTACCATCATCAGATCGGCAAGCTCGTCGACAATAATTACGATACGTGAAAGCTTTTTGGGCTTTTCGCCATCTTCCGGATCGGGCATTGCTTCCACCTTGGCATTATATCCGGCCAGATCACGTACTCCCATATCCGCAAATTTATCATAGCGGCTTTCCATTTCCGATACGGCCCACTGCAAGGCACCGGCGGCCTTCTTCGGATCAGTCACAACAGGAATCAGCAGATGCGGAATTCCGTTATAAACGGAAAGCTCTACAACTTTAGGGTCGATCATGATAAATTTCACTTCATCCGGTCTGGATTTGTAAATGATACTCATGATCAATGTATTGATACATACCGATTTTCCGGAACCGGTAGCTCCGGCTATCAGCAGATGCGGCATTTTGAAGATATCTGCAACGACTGTCTGACCGGCAATATCCTTTCCAACCGCAAAAGCAAGTTTGGACTTATGTTTGATAAATACCGGATCTTCCAGAAGTTCACGAAGCGTAACGGTAGCCGTCGATTTATTCGGTACCTCGATTCCGATTGCCGCTTTTCCGGGAATCGGAGCTTCGATTCGAATATCCTCCGCAGCAAGATTCAGCTTGATATCATCCTGCAGATTGACGATCTTGGATACCTTGACACCCATTTCCGGTGTTAACTCATATCTCGTAACGGAAGGACCGCAGCTGATATGATTAATGGTAACTTCTACACCAAAAGTATGCAATGTCTGCTGCAGCTTAACAGCTGTTTCTTTCAGCATTTCATTGCTTTCGCCTTCATTGTTATGCTTCGGCTCGGTAAGCAGCTCCATCGGAGGGAATACATATTCCTCGATTTCCTCTTCCTCCGGAACAACGATCGCATCGGGCGTTCCGACAGATGGTTTTCCTCTGCGGGAAACATATTTCTGTTCTTCATCGCTTCCGTTTTCGCCGGACGGATCTTCCGGCTCTGCTTTATGAGCCGGTTCCTCATTCACCGCAATGGCATCCAGTTTATCCTGCGGAATCGATTCTGCTGCAGGCACATCCGTCCTGTTCTGCACATCCGGCGGAGTTATTTCCGCCTCCTCCTGTCGGAAGGTATCGATCGTTCTCCGTTTTCTTCTGACCGTTGAATTGCTGATGATATCATCACTGATGGCATCCGGTGTGAACACCGGCTCTGCAGTCTCCGGTGCAGCAGTAACCTTTGTACCGGTCTCCTGCTGATCACGCGGAACATATCGAAACAGTTCCTCATCAGACAGATAGGAATCACGGGCTGCATCTTTTTTTACAGCTGCAGAATCTTTTCCGCCTGAACGGCGGCTTCGCTTCTTTGCGCTGAGATCGGAATTGCTCTCGGCAGTGATCGGGGTGATTTCTTCACCCTCTACCCGTGTAATAGCACCATCTGATTCGATCGTCTGCGGATCTACTCTTCTGGCGATCTCCGCTTTTCTTCTGGCATCGGTTCTGCGTTTTTTCTGCAGATCACGAATCGCCAGTTCCCGTTCGCGGCGATATCTGGCCTCATCCCGAAGCTCCTGGCGTTTCAATCGTCTCTCATATTTCTCTTCCCGGTAAATATCCCGGTTTGCATACGCGCGTTCTCCCTTTTCCTGTATAACAGAAAGAAGCGGTTTCTGCGTAAGCAAAAGTGTAATACCGATCAGTGCTGCTACAATGATCACATAGCAGCCGGAAGTTCCGAATGCCTTACCGATCAGCTGCACGATCATTCCGCCGATCAATCCGCCTCCGGATCTGTCCGATGCGCATTCTGTATAGATCTGAGCCAGAGAGGCCTGGTGATAACCGCCGCTCTGTACCAGCTGCAAAAATGCATCCAGCAATATATATAGACCGACAAGAGACAAAATGCGGACAAGCGCCTCTCTTTTTGCCCCGTTTGCCAGTGCAAATAACCAGATATAAATAAACAGGAATACGAAAACATAGGCAAGCCATCCAAACATTCCAAAGCAGAATCGACTGATAAATGCCCCCGCTTTTCCGCATAAGCCAAAGCAGCTTAAGAAGATCAGAACGCCGACTGCAAGAATCAGAACCAGCTGCAGATCACGCTGCAGCTCATATTGCTTTTTTAATCTTCTGCGTTCCTGCCTCTGCAGATCTGCTGCAGAACTGCGTGGAGCGGCTTTTGCAGTTGTTTTCTTCCCGGCAGTTGATTTTTTTCCGGCTGCACTCCGTCCCTTTCCGGATGAAGCCGAAGAGCTTTTTCTGCTCTTTGCGGTACTCCCCTTTTTCTGATTGGTTGACAAATTTATCTCCCCTTTGTCAGTTCATGTAAACAGCTACGGATGCAATACCCATAAGCAGTGAATAAACGGCAAATATACGATTTGCCTGTACGGTCAACAGTTTTTCCGCTATGCGCAGCATAAACCACGAAATGACAGCCGCCGTTAAGACACCTGCAATGCAGGAACCAATACCGACCGTGTCGGCCAACGAAACGCCTGTCGAAAATGCTTCTGCGATCACAGCTCCAAGCATGGCCGGAATACCGAGAAGCATCGTATACTTGACAACATATTTCTTTGAAAACCCAAGAAACTCTGTACAGGTCATAACCATTCCCACACGTGATACGCCTGGAAATACAGAAATCCCCTGTGCGATTCCGATCAGTGCAGCCTCTCTGAAACGGGTATGAGACGGCTGCCTGTTCTTCCTGTCGGAAAAAGAAGTAATAAACAGGATCAACGCTGTTACCGTGAAACCGATTCCGGTCACAAGCAGATTTGCAGCCTGTGCCTCCACAAGTTTTCTCAATCCCAGTGCAGCAAGAATCGACGGAATCATGGAAATACAGAGCATGATACTGAACCGTCCGTATACGGTGTTCAGAACTCTTCGATAATCTCCTTTCTCCGGACTCCTGATATTTCCGATCAGTATCCGAAGATTCCGTATGCTGTCCTGCAGCACCTCTGAAAATCCCTTGAAAAGCCTGCGGATATCCCTGCGAAAACGGATACATACCGCACACAATGTGCCGATATGAAGCAGAGACAGAAACTTCAGACTTGTTGATCCGTCAACACCCAGCAGCTTCGATATGAGAACAACATGACCGGAACTGCTGACAGGGAGCAACGAAGTTACTCCCTGTATAAATCCAAGAAGGATAGCCTTTAGAACTGGCATACATTACTCCTCGTCAAGATCTCCGTCAAGGTTTGTATATACGTTCTGTACATCATCACTCTCATCCAGCAGATCAAGGATCTTCTGCATATTCTTGATATCGCCTTCATCGGTGAGAGCCGTCTTCGTCTGCGGAATCATGGTTACATCCGCTTCGCTCATCGGAATGCCCTCTTTCTCCAGTGCTTCACGTACAGCGGAGAAATCATCCGGAGCGGTAAGGATCTCATAGTAATCCTCTTCTTCTGCAAAATCCTCAGCGCCTGCATCCAGTGCAGTCATCATCAGATCATCGGCAGACAGCTCGATACCAGCGTCCTCCAGTTCTTCCTTAACAACAATGATCTGTCCCTTCTGATCAAACATGAAGGATACGCATCCCTGTGCGCCGACATTTCCTTTTCCTTTAGAGAAAGCACTTCTGACATCAGCAGCAGTACGATTCTTGTTGTCAGTCAGAGTCTCAACGACGATTGCAACTCCTGCCGGACCATAACCTTCATAGGTCTGTCTTACATAGTTATCGGCATTTGCATCACCGGCAGCTTTTTTGATACCTCTTTCAATAGTATCGTTCGGCATATTGTTTGCTTTTGCTTTAGCGATTACGTCTCGAAGCTTACTGTTGTTATTCGGATCCGGACCGCCCTCTTTTACAGCGATAACGATCTCACGTCCGATAATGGTAAAGATCTTACCTTTCTTTGCATCATTTTTCTCTTTTTTGTGTTTGATATTGGCAAACTTGGAATGTCCTGACATCTTTAACTCTCCTCAAATGTATTCTTTTCATAATTTATGCATATTTTATCATTTCCATAAAAATATAGCACCATAAACTATGGTCGTCAAGAAAACAGAAAGTGATATTTTGTTCAATTTTAATAAATTTCCATTGCAGATTTTATACAAAAAATTTGATTTGATCCAGAAGATCTCCTGCAATCACAGAGGCTTCCGAACGTTGTTCCGCTGCGAATTCCCCTGCACGGCCGTGCACCCGACAGGCCAGAACCGCCGGCGGGATCTCCGTCTCCCGATACAGGCACATACATGCTGCTGTTATTCCTGCCAGCACATCGCCGCTTCCTGCCGTCGCCAGTGCACTGCAGCCGCTGACGTTGATCCATTTTTTTCCATTCGGTTCGGCGATCACCGTCCGTGCATCTTTCAGTACAATGCAGGCACCGGTCTGTTCTGCCAGTTCTGCAGCAGCCCTTCCCGGATCCGCTTTCAGCTCAGTGACGGATTTTCCTGTCAGACGCGCCATTTCAACAACATGCGGTGTAAACACGGTCGGAACGGTAAAGCGGCGTATGCCTTTCGGATCCAGACTGAGCATATTCAAAGCATCTGCATCGAGAACGAGCGGTTTTCCCGCCTTTTCAGCCAGCCGCACGATCGTATCCAAAACATATGCAGATTCGTCAGATGTTCCCAGACCCGGTCCGACCAGAATACAGTCAGCCCAGGATATATCTGCAGCAAGCTTCTTCTCTATCTGAAGACGATCCCCTTTCCCTGCAAGATCCGTATACAAAGAAAGCAAAGCCTCCGGAAACAGAGCTGCCAGCGGTGCACGGTTGATCTCATGTGTAAAAACCTTTACCATACCGGCTCCGGAACGCAGGGCAGCTTTTGCCGCCAGATACGCCGCACCGAAGATCTCCCTGGATCCGGCAGCGACCAGAATCTTGCCAAAGGTTCCTTTGTTTCCCTCCTGTGCTCTGGCAGGAAGCGTATAAAGATCCGACTCTTCCAAAACCCTGTATTCTGCCTGCTCCTTCACGTCTTCCGTAAGCGGAATTCCGATCTGCTTCACCAGCACCTCTCCCGCATACGAAGCTCCGGGATACAGATACAGCCCGGGCTTTCCTGCCGTAAAGGTTACGGTGGCATCCGCTTTTACGGCTGTTCCCAGCACTGCCCCCGTATCCGTATCAATACCGGAAGGCATGTCGCATGCCCATACGGAACAATGCGCTGCCTGGTTGACCGAACGAATGACCTCTCTCAGATATCCTTCCACCGGACGTTTCAGACCGATTCCGAAAATTGCATCGACGATCAGCGTTGTGTCCGAAAAATCAGGAAGCTTCCGTTCCGAATAACCGTCAATCATCTGTATATTCGGATAATATCCGCTTTCCAGTATGCGGATCTGCTGCTTCATCTGCTCACTGAAGCGTTCCCGGCTTCCGGCGAGAAATACTTTCACAGAATATCCTTTTTCTGCAAGCATTCTGGCCAGCACCGCACCGTCGCCGGCATTATTTCCTGTTCCGCAGATCACCTGTACCTTCCGAAGATCGCATGCCATATGGATCATAGCAGAAAGCATAGCTGCCGCTGCCCGTTCCATCAGTACCAGGGAAGGAATTCCAATTGTTTCACTTGTAAATGTATCGGACGCTTTGTGCTGCGCCGCAGTCAGTATGTATTTCACCGTATTTCTCCTTATCGCTCGCATTTCCTGTCGAAAACGGGACAGAACGCTCCCATTGCAATAATCCGTTCAGAACATTCCAAATCATTCTTTATATAAATGAAACCGCAGCATCAGCTGCGGTTCATTTATTTTTCATTCTCTATTGTTTTCAGATTATAAGACAGACGCATCAGACTCTCCGATAAATGTACATTCTCAACAGCTACATTTTTCGGAACAACCAGATTCAGATCTGTATGTGCAAAATTCCAGATGGCCTGAATGCCGTTTTCCACCAGTATTTTGGCAGTTGTGATCGCATATTCTTTCGGAATCGTCAATGCGGCGATCTCCACACTGTTTTCCCGCAGGAATTCCGGCAGCTCTTCGATCATTCGAACCGGAATACCACGAACCTCTTTTCCTTTTAATTCCGGATTGCTGTCAAAAAGGCAGATGACCCGAAAGCTGTTCCGCTCAAACTTCGCATAGTTTGCAAGTGCCATTCCAAGATTGCCGGCTCCGATAATTACCATATTGTGTGTCCGATCCAGTCCCAGGATCCTGGCAATTTCTTCCCGCAGATACTGAACATTATATCCGTATCCCTGCTGACCAAAACCTCCGAAGTTATTCAGATCCTGACGAATCTGCGATGCCGTTACCTTCATCTGCTGACTCAATTCTCTGGAAGAAATCCTTTCAACTCCCGCTTCCGATAATTCCCCAAGATATCTGTAATACCGGGGAAGTCTTTTAATAACAGCTGTTGAAATTTCTCTGTTCGACATGATGTGCAGTGACCCCTTTTAGTTTTAGAATATATCTATTATATGCAAAAGGGCTTAGATTGTCAAAATATTTTCAATGTTCGTTGCGTCCCCAGAATGTATTGTATCGATCCGGTTTCCAGCCCGGAGCAACATCTTTAACGGCTTCCGCAGCAGTAATAACTGCCTCCCCGTTATCCAGATCGATCAGTGTGTAACGATCATTTCCCATGCCCAGTTCTTTCATATAACTGAGCTGGCGAAGACCGTGGCGGGTCTCTACACGCTCGATCAGATGTTTTCCGCCTCCGTCCGGCAGATTGTAGATCAGATCGATGCAGGCATTATCGACAGCCAGAATATCCAGCGATGCCAGAATGCCGATATCCGGCGTTGTGACCGGCTCCGCTTCCGCACCTGCACAGTCACAATCTACTGACATATTACGCATTGTATTGATAAAGCAGACATGAGATGCAAAATGATCGATCGTTGCCTTTGTGCTCTCTGTCATTCTCTCCATGAATTCTTCTTCGGCAATACTCCACATATTGTCAGATCCGACACGGGTATGGATCTCTTTCTTGCCGATCCGTCCGTCGGCACATCCGATACCAATATTCTTATTGGATCCGCCGAAACCGCCCATGGTATGACCCTTAAAATGCGTCAGAACAAGAAGAGAATCATAATCCGGCAGTGTTTTTCCCACATGCATCTCCTCGAACCATTTGCCGCCCTTTACCAGAAGTGCAGCCACACCGGTGGAATCCGTAATATCGACCGGACAGAATGTCCATCCGTTCACCTTTAAAGTCTCTCTGTGCGCCTCCGTTGTATAGCGGCTTCCCTCATAATAGGTATTGGTCTCCACGATCGCTGCTTCCGGCAGACGAGTTTCCAGAAGTTCCTTTACCCACGGACGCGGCAGAATATTCGGGCCCTCTGCCTCACCGGTATGAAGCTTTACAGCTGTCTTTCCGGTCAGAACACCGCTGACCTTATCATAGATCTTCTGCAGTCCCTTCTCAGACAGATCTCTTGTAAAAAACACAACGGATTCAGCGCCTGTACGCTCTTCATACGGAATATATTTGTTGCCGTTTGTACCTACGACCGGATATTGAATTTTCATATTAACCTCCTGAAAATCACAAATATTAATACGCTCAAGTTCATTTTTTTATTATTCCAAAATTGCAATAACAAGTTGCACACTTTTGCTCCACACCACACCTG
>JAUNAK010000046.1 GCA_030527665.1 Eubacteriales bacterium | reverse complement strand
ATGCTGAAAGGACGCGATTCCTGACGAATCGCGCCCCAACTATTGACTTAGAACCGTAAAGCCTTATACCTATCATACAAAATAACGGCCGGACAGTAAATACCTTTACTGCCCGGCCGTTTTGTACATATGTGGATCCTGTTGAGCCCCATATGTTTATGTACGATGGAATTATTTCTTCATACCTGCTGCACGTACGGCAGAGATAACGATGTTTCCTTTGATCTCGGAAACTGGTGCTCCTCTGGAGCAGTCACAAACTACGCTGTTGAAGCCCTGCAGCATCGGTCCGTATGCATTTGCATGTCCGAACTGCTGGATCAGTTTAACGGCGGTATTACCAACGTTCAGATCCGGCCAGATCAGTACGTTTGCCTTACCGGCAACAGCACTCTCGCGTTTTACTTTCTTTGCAGCAACTGCCGGAACGATAGCAGCATCAAGCTGGAACTCGCCATCGATGTTGAGGTCCGGTCTCTGTTCCTGTGCGATCTTCAGTGCTTCGGTAACTTTGTCGATCAGCTCGCCCTGGCCGCTTCCCAGTGTGGAATAGCAAACCATTGCGCATCTCGGCTCCCAGCCAAGCAGCTCTTTAACGGTATCACATGCGGAGATCGCAATGGATGCCAGCTGTTCGGAGTTCGGGTTTGTACAAACGGCACTGTCACCAACTGCCAGAAGGCTGCCTTCGCTTCCTTCATATCCCGGAATGTCACAAAGTCCGATACTGGAGATTGTGCTGATACCCGGTTTCAGTCCGATGATCATCTGACCTGCCAGAAGAACATCACCGGTGGTGTAATCGATACCTGCGAAGGTAACATCAGCCTCGCCTGCTGCCTGCATAGCCATTGCATAATACAGCGGATCCTGCATACGGCGGCCGAGTGCTTTCTCTTTCAGGCGTGTCTCCGGTTTTGCAACATAAGCTGCGATAACTTTGTTCTTGTACTCTTCCTCGTTGATGTCAACGATAGTGAATACAGCCGGATCGTATCCTCTCTCAACTGCAGCAGCTTTGATCTCTTCTGCGTTTCCAACCATGATCGGAACGATCATATTGTCGCATCCAAGCTCATAAGCAGCCTGCATCATTTTCTCATTCAAAGCTTCCGGGAAAGCTACTTTCTGCGGAGCTTCTTTGGCTTTTGCAAAAATCTCGTCTAATACGCTCATTCTTACATTTCCTCTTCAACTGCGTTTACAAGGTCTTCAACTGTCTCACATGCAGAAGCATCTGCAAGTGCTACCATAGCATCCAGCTCGTTCTCGATCTCGGAAACCAAAGCTACCATCTGTACGGAAGCGCCGCCCAGATCTGTTTTAAAGCTTGTTGCAAGAGTAACTTCGCTCTCATCTTTTCCATAGGATGCAGCTACGAGTTCAATAACTTTTGCTTCCAGTTCTTTTCTGTCCATTTTAAACACTCCTTTTTTACTGATTTGTATGTATTATGCTGTCGGGGACAGAAATCTGTCCCCGGCATTGATACCTTTTGTTATCCCAAAACAAAAGGGACACATCTCTCAGAGCTGCTCCATCATTGTATGAAGCAGTACTGACCGAAGAAATTACTCCTCGTCAAGATCGAATACTACGGTCTTGAATCCTGCTGCTCTCTCGAAGATAGCAGCATGGCAGCTTACCGGCAGTTTGCCAGCGTCCATGATTTCTTTTCTCTTCTTCTTGTTGATACCGCGAACAACGCCGTTGAAACGAGCACCCTCTTCCAGCTCGATCTCACCGTAAGCGTATTTGCCAAGTGCTTTGTACTCCGGTTTGGAGGACAGAGCAGCCGGAAGAACGATGGAATGCATTTTAGCTTTTCCGCTGATCTCGATCCACTCGGTCTCAAGGCTTCCGCATGTATTGCATGCGTATACCGGCGGGAACTCTACAGCGCCGCATTTCGGACACTTACGAGCAAGAATTTTTCCCTGTTCCAGATTCTCATAGAAGGTCTGTGCAACTTTTTCTAATTTAATACTCATCTGCGTATCTCCTCCGATCAGTCATCTTTTCTCTGTAAAACTACTGCAGCAACGTTCTGTGCACCGCCGTAACCACGGAGCATAGCAGTCTTCGGAAGCTTATGTCCCTCCAGGTTCGGAACCTGATGTCCTTCAGCCTCGCCCCAGATCTGTTTGCAGCACTCATATACATCAGCCAGACCGGAAGCAGCATGTGCATGACCGAATGCGGTACGTCCGCCGTTGGTGTTGATCGGCTTGTCACCGTTCCAGGCGGTACGTCCGTCTACGATATATTTCCATCCCTCACCCTTCGGCAGGTATCCTGCGATCTCAGCAGAGATCAGGTGGGAAGTGATAATGAAGTCGTTTGCATAGAACAGATCCAGATCATCTCCGGACAGTCCGGTAAGTTCATATACCTGACGAACTGCTTCAATTGTAGCCTGTACCTCAAAATGCGGTGTGGATGCTTCGCATGCAGCACTTCCGATACCAAGAACTTCGATCGGTTTGTGTTTCAGATTTTTAGCGATCTGCGGGATCATCTCAGTAGCACATACGATACAAGCTGCAGCACCGTCGCATTTCAGCTCAACACCGCCTGCACGCAGGAAGTCACCCATTTTCGGATTGTACATGGAGTTCATGTACTCATCCAGAGTCATACCCATCTTCTCAGCTCTCTCGTCATATGTCGGGATCGGCTGATCGGTATCTTTCATGAAGTTAACCAGAGACAGCGGAGTAACTGCTGCATTGCGCATGTTGTTGATGCACATCCAGTTCAGAGCATCATTCATCTGCTCAGCAGTAATTCCGTTTGTACGAACATACCACTCTGCAGCATCATCATAGATCAGCTCCTGACCTGCCATCATGCTTCTGGTATATGTACGATCATACAGCCATGCTGTAGTTTTCAGGAAACGATCCATTGTAACTTTCTGGCGTTTGTACGGATGTTTTGGAGACTCTACAGTATCCTCTTCATCGGTAGACATCGGTACGGAATCACCAAACTCAACGCAGCCGGTCAGTACACAGTTGTATTTTCCGGAAGCAACAGCGTTAACAGCCTGCTCGATTGCCAGATAGCCGGTACAGCATGCCTCAGAATGATGAATGGAACCTTTGCCTTTCATACCGAACCAGTTTCCGATCTGGATGTTCGGTGTCAGATAGTTGGAGCCGTTCAGCGGGCTGGCCTCTCCATGGAAGTAGTAATCTACATCCTGCGGATTAACGCCTGCGTCTTCCATTGCCTTCAGTGCTGCATATCCAAACATCTCGCCTTCGGTAAGACCGCTGGTCTCCTCTTTCTCGATGGTGTACATGAAAGGTGTACATCCAACACCGATGATGGATACGCTTCTTGCATATTTGTTTAACTTTGTCTGATTCACGAAAAATCTCCTTTCATCTTTGGTGATTCAATAGTGTTAATCATTAACAATTGTTTTTGCCAGTGCTACGCAGTTCCCCTCCAGAAGCAGGGATGCTACGAGTCCGACAAGGTGCAGGATCGGGTATGTTGAGATCCAGATACCGAAGATCTCCGGTTTCGGACCAACATTGATCAATGCAATAGTGAAACTGATGATCGTAACATAGATCGCATTCGTAACAAATACACGAATGAAATAATGCACCTTGGATCCATCCTTTAATCCGGTCAGGTCTGCTGCCTTTCTTCCGATCTCCGGAACAGGAATCATCAGACCGGCCACATAGTTGATACTGAATGCTTCGAACATGCCGACCAGGTATACCCAGGTATCGGTGAAGCCTCCGTTCAGAATAGTGGCTGCCGAGTTAATGATAAACGCAAGACACAGATCCTGGATTACTACGAACATAGCCTCCTGTTTCTTTGTCATTATCGTTTCTCTCCTCTCAAATCACGACTTAACACATTAACTTTACTCAATTACAGAAAAAGAAGCATTCCCCACTTTTCTTTATCAGCGCCGAATTATTGCACACTCTTTGCATACAAAAAGAAAACCGCAACAATTCTTACGAATTATTGCGGTTTCTTTGCAATTCAAGGGATTTCTTTTGCAAATCCCGTCATCCGATTCCGGATTTGTTTGCTATTGTTGCATTAATTCGGAATCCCTTACTCATATATTGCACTTCAAAATTATTTTACAAAATCAAAACCGGTGAATACCGGAACACCTGTATACTTCTTCGGTGTCTCAACGCCGTCCAGTACACGGGTAGCACCGGAAGCCATAGCTTCCATCTCGAACTCACCCGGATATGCGCTTACCGGTGCGATCCACTCGCAGCCCTCTTTGATCTGGCTGACAAGATCCTCGTTGTAAACCATTCCGCCGCCGAGAAGGATGCCGTCAACTTTTCCGTGAAGAGCCGTTGCCATGGAACCGATGCATTTAACGATCTGATAGATCATAGTGTTCCATACCATCTCTGCATATTTGTCACCGGCTTTTGCACGGTTGGTCAGCTCGATTGCATCGGAGATTCCCAGATGGCTTACGAAACCGCCGCTTCTTGTACAAAGCTTCTTAACCTCGTTCAGATCTTTATCTTTAGCATAACGGATCAGATCTGCTACGGATACGCTGCCGCAGCGTGTCGGAGCCATCGGGCCCTCACCGCTTACAATATCGAAACCGTCGATCATCTTGCCGTTGCGATGTGCGGATACGGAGATACCGCCGCCGATATGACATACGATGAAGTTGCAGTCTTCATATTTTTTGCCCATGCTCTCTGCATGACGGATAGCTGTCTCTTTCAGGTTCAGAGAATGCAGATGCATAATTCTGTAAACACCTTTGATACCGGTCAGACGTGCAAGATCCTGCAGCTCATCTACATCCGGCGGATTAACAACGTATGCTTTAGCGCCGAACTCCTCTGCAAATGCGTTAGCCAGACTGGGTCCGAGGCCTGCCGGATGAACAACTCCGTTTGCGGAACGACTGGAGTGATCCAGAACCAGATCGTCAACTTCATAGGTACCGCCTTCCATTGCCAGCAGACCGCCGCCGCGTCCTACACAGGCATCCAGACCGGTCAGATCGACATTGTTCTCTTTCAGAAGGTTGTCGATTGTCTCACGTCTGTACGGAAGCTGATCCTGCTGCTGCTCGAACTGAGCCAGTACAGCTGCATCATGGCTTACATTTGCTCCGAATACTTTCTCACCGTTCTCAAAAAGAGCGATCTTGGTGGAAGTAGAACCCGGATTTACTGCGAAAATCTTATAATTTCCCATAGTGTCTTCTCCTCTTACAATACTTTCATTTAAAACAAGCCGGCAGCAATGCTGCCGGCTTGCCATCCTGTGAATATTATTCAGTAATGCAAATACAAACGATTAGTTTGCTCTGAAACGTCCCACTCTGGTCAGGCGGTCCGGAAGTTTCGGAACACGGCCTGTTGTTTCTTTGATTGCATGTACCGGACATACGTCCTCACATTTACGACATTTTGTACAGTTGAACTCATCGATGATATAGATATATCCCGGAAGTCCTTCCAGACCGTCATCCGCACAAACCTCTGTACATTTTGCACAGCCGTTGCAAAGGTTCGGATCGATATAGAAGTTGATGAATGCCTGGCACTCGCCTGCCGGACACTGTTTCTTCTTGATATGAGCCATGTACTCATCTTCAAATGCAGCAATAGCATCCAGTGTATATTTTGCAGACTCCTGTCCCATAGAGCAAAGGGTAGAGATCTCCATAGCCTCACCGATCTCTTTTGCAAGATCGATGAACTCAGCTTTGCCTCTTCCCTGTGTGATCTCACGGTTCATGTACTGCAGCTGGATCAGACCTTCACGGCAGAATACACATTTGCCGCAGCTTGTCTGTCTGCATGCTGTTACTTTCTTCTCTGCTGCGGAAACAACACAGTCTTTGTCTGTCAGTACACGGATCACACCATTTACAGCAGCAGCTGCTGTCGGCTCTTCTGCCGGTGTATACAGCTTGTAGCCTGCTTCGATTGCTTTTGCGCCGGTAACATCTACCAGATCAGCGATCTTGGTAGTTGCGGAAACCTTCTTCAGTTCCTCGCCTACGAATACGTAAACGCCCGGAACATAACTGTCATCAAAAGCATCTGCCAGATCGGCAGCAGTTGCAATGTGGATCATTGCACTGCCCTTATTTGCACGAACATTGATAAACTCTGCACTTACAGCGATGCCGTAAGCAGCAGCCTTCTCAGCGAGTTCATCAGCAAGTGCTTTCTCGCTTTCCGGAACATAGAGAGTCTTCTTCTCTGCACCTACAGCAAGAGCGGCAACTGCGATACCTTCCATAACCTTCTCCGGAGCATTTTTCAGAATGCCAAGAAGTACATAATCGGTATCTGCGTTATTCAGACCGCAGGCAACACCGATCTCTACGCCTTCTTCTTTGCTCTCTGCAACAGCAGCAGCCAGAAGATCAGCAAGGGAGCCGGCATAAACGCCCTGCTCTACGAGGCCGAGATCAGCAATTTTCTTAAGGATTTCTGCGCCTGTTAAGGCTTTTGCATTTTCTAAAGCACTCATCTTTACGCCTCCTTACCTTCTGTAAAGTCACCCCATGTCTTCGGACCGGAGATCTTCAGTCTCAGATCGCACTGCAGGCAGCGGCTTGCCTCACCACAGATGTCCTCATCGGACAGACCGTGATCGTACAGAGCCATTGTGCACTGACGTACTTCAGGAGCGTCGATAACTGTTTTTCTTCTCGGCTCATATCCGAATCCTTCGAACTGACCGATGTACATGGAAGCATCCTGTTCCGGAGCAAGCTTCTCGGTGATGTCACCGTCTCCGCCAAGATACTTGTCGATCTGGCTTGCAGCCTCACGACCGGACTCAATAGCTGCAATAACGGATTTTGTTCCGTAGATGCAGTCGCCGGCAGCGAAGATACCTTCTACAGATGCAGATTTATCATTCTCGATATCCTTAACAGCGATGGACTGTGCTCTTCCGAGGGTAAGACCGATAGTCTCCGGATCAACGTCTGTCCACTGACCGGTTGCGAAGATAACGGTATCGCCGTCGATATGATGCTCGGAGCCCTCTTCCTTCTTGATGATCGCACGACGGTTCTCATCGAATGTGAAGGACTCAACATTCATGAAGTCAACACCGGTAACATGCTCATCACCGGTAATAGCCTCGAAGGTCTGTGCCGGATGAACGAAGATTCCCTCTTCCATAGCCTGCTCGATCTCTTCATCGTCAGCTGTCATAGCGGCTCTTGCCTCCAGACATGCCAGATGGATCTCCTCTGCGCCAAGTCTCTTAGCGGTTCTAGCACAGTCGAATGCAACGTTACCACCACCGAGAACGATGATGCGTTTGCCCATTCCGGTCTCCTCGCCCTTGCTTGCTTTCTCAAGGAAGTCAGCATTTACAAGAACTTCCGGAAGGTTGCTGCCCTTCATCGGCAGACGAACACCCTTGTGGTTTCCAAGTGCCAGAAGAACGGCATCATACTCTTTGAGCAGCTCAACCGGTTTCTCAACACGGGTATTTACTTCGATCTTAACGCCCTGATCCTCGATCACCTTTGCCTCGGAAGCAATGATGTCTCTCGGCAGACGGTAAGCCGGAATACCATAAGCCATGTAACCGCCAACAGTCGGCAGTGCCTCTTTTACGGTTACGTCATGTCCCTGTTTACGCAGATAGTAAGCAGCTGTCAGTCCTGCAGGACCACCACCTACAACGCAGACTTTCTTGCCGGTATCCGGAAGCTGTTTGCCTTTGCCCTTCCAATAAAGGCCGGTGTCATGCTCTGCAGCATATCTCTTGATGTCGCGGATAGCCATAGCTTCGTTGACTTCTTTTCTCTTACAGCTGAGCTCACATACATGAGTACAGATGTATCCAAGAGTAGTCGGGAACGGAACTTTCTCACGAATAACAGCAGCTGCTGCATCGTAGTTTCCTTCTTTAACAAAACGAATATACTTCGGAATATCGGTATGAGCCGGGCATGCATGACGACACGGAACGATCTCATCCTCTTTCTTCAGTCCGGTGTTCATCAGCATATCGCGGATCGTACCGGTGGAGCAAACCTCTGCACAGGAACCGCAGAAACGGCAGTTCTCATCTTTGAGAAGTTTGTCATGAAGAGTACCTACATAAACCTCCAGGTCAGCTTTCTTCTTGTACTGCAGAACGCCTACACCCTTCATGTCGTTACAAGCACGAACGCAGCGTCCGCAAAGTACGCAGCGGTTCATATCGTGTACGATCAGCGGGTTCTTCTCGTTCTCCGGGAAGCCTTTGGAACGCATTTTCATACGTCCGGTCTTCGGTCCGATATACTGCATCAGCATCTGCAGCTCGCAGTGACCGTATTTCGGACATGTGGAACAGTCTTCCGGATGTCCTGCAAGCAGAAGCTCCAGAGCAAGCATACGAAGACGCTCGATCTCCGGATTCTTTGTTGTAATAACCATACCGTCTTTTGCTTTCAGAGTACAGGAAGTGGTTACGCCCTCCTGTCCTTCAACCTGAACGATACACATACGGCAGGAACCCAGCGGGCTCAGATCTTTATGATGACAAAGGTGGGGAATATATACGCCATTGTCAAGAGCTGCGTTCAGTACATTGGCACCATCCGGCACTTCCATGCGAACGCCATCGATTGTAATAACAGCCATTTCTATTTCCTCCCTTTATTATTTACTGATATATTCTGCAGACTGCATGCCGGCAATACGTCCGGAGTTTACAGCCCAGCCCATGGAGTTACCGCAAAGCAGGAACATGTAACTGTCATCGTAGAAGTTGCAGGCATCTGCACCTACTGCATACAGACCCGGAATCGGCTCGAATTCCTTGTCACATACTTCACAGTTCTCATTGATACGAATTCCACCAACGGTACCATATCCGCCCGGTGCGATTCTTGCAGCGTAGAACGGAGGACGGAAGATCGGGCGCATGAATTTCTTCGGTTTGAAGAACTCATCATCGCCGCTCTCACAATATGCATTGTAATCCTCAACGGTCTTAACCAGGTTCTCTTTGTTGATACCGATCTGATCAGCCAGCTCTTCGATGGTGTCTGCAACAAACAGCTCACCAATGCCTGCTTCCTGAGCAGCTTTAACGGAATCCTTGAAATCGGAAACATCCGGATTCGGACGTACCAGAGAGGTAACGTCTACACCGTTCTTCATGTAGTAACGAACGATGGAGGAGTCTACGATAGAATATCCGCTTCTCTTCTTCTGATGAGAAACAGCGTTGGACAGATAGGTTGTATTCTGCATCTGCTCCTCGTTCATGATACGTTTTCCGTGCAGGTTAACCAGAAGGTTCGGCTGTGTCATGATGTTGGTAACGGAACCGGAAAGTCCCTCAACACCTACACAGGAAGCAGCCTGCTCAATACGTACCGGAAGCTTGTCGGAACCAGCCTCCCATGCCATCTTCAGACCATCACCAACGATACCCGGGATAGCGAAGTTGTACATATCCTCACCGAAGATATATCCGGTCTCTTCTTTGATCATCTCCGGGTTGCAGCCTGCACCGCCGGTAGCGATGATTGCAGCTTCACACTCGATGGTGATCTCTTTTCCGGTCTTGTCTACAGCAACAACGCCGCAAACTTTTCCGTCTTTTTTCAGGATCTTCTTACCCGGTGTCTCCATCAGGAAAGTAACACCATACTCAAGAGCTTTTGCATACAGTGCTTTGTTCATGAAGGAAGCAGCACGCGGTCCGATACCATGATCGGTCTTTACAATGTGCCATGTAGCTTCGGATTTCGGGAAGTACGGGAAAGCACCCTCAAACTCAACGCCAAGGTCCTCCAGCCACTGAATAGTATCTGCGGACATACCGAAGTATCTGCGGATCAGTCGTGCATCTACATTGTAGTGGGTGTACTCCATCATCATATTGAGAGCTTTCTCTACAGTGAGGTCTCTCATGTCTTTTTTCTGGTATTTTGTTCCGATGCCCAGCGGTCCCATACCCATATTTGCAGCACCGCCGACAGCTGCGTTTTTCTCAAGAACAACTACCGATGCGCCGTTTTCAGCTGCCTGAACAGCAGCTGCCAGTCCGGACGGACCAGCGGCAATAACACATACTTGTGCTTTATAATCTGCCATATCTCTCTCCTTTTGTGTATTTCAAACTGAGATAAAAAAGGGCAGTATGTAGGTACTGCCCCAGGTAGAAAGAAAAGGTTAACTAAGAAATTAGTACCTTACCATGTATCGCAAACCCGTAGGGTCTGCTTTAACGAACCATCAGAAACCTGTTCGGTTTCCTTTCATTAAGCTTCTTCGAAAGCGATTGCTTTTCCGGTTCTTCCAGACTCGCGAACAGCATCCATAACACGAAGGACACGTCTTACCTGAGCCGGTTTTACAATGATCTCTTCCTCTTTATTGAAGGCTTTCAGGAAATGCTCGAAATACATTCTGTGATTTACATCAACTTCCGGAAGCGGCTCTTCAGACAGGAGGCCCGGTGCCGGCGGTCCGAAACTTCTTGTCGGGCCTGCAGCAGTCATTGTGATCTTGCCCGGAACGTTCTCAAGCAGATGTGCGGTACGAACGATCTTGCCCTCGCCGCCGAATCCATCGATCAGAGCGGATCCCTTGTTTCCGCCGATGAACCATGCACGCTTCGGTGTCAGGTAGTAGGTACCCAGCTCGATCTCAGCGGTAATACCGTTGCCGAACTTCATGATGATGTTGAAGTAGTCATCAACCTTCTCATTGATTACGTTGCGGATATCTGCATACAGAGAAACGATCGGTGCGTCAACCATGTTCAGCATCTGGTCGATCAGATGAACGCCCCAGTCATAGAGCATTCCGCCGCCCATCTCCGGATATACATGCCAGTCATGCATGTTTCCGTTTACACCGTACAGCTGGGATTTGATGATGTACATATCACCAACCATCTGTTTGTCATAAACTTCTTTCATGATGCGGTAGTCTTTGTCCCAGCGTCTCTGCTGATGAACAGTGAAGAGAACACCTGCGTCCTCGCAAGCCTTAACCATCTCATCAAATGCCTCGATGCTCATGGCAGCCGGTTTCTCACAGATTACGTTCTTGCCTGCAGCAGCAGCTTTCTTAACCATCTCCGGATGGCTCGGGTTCGGGGTAGAGATCATTACAGTGTTGATGTCTGCATTTGCAAGCATCTCATCGATACTGTTGTAAGCCTCAACGCCTTCCGGACGATCCTCCATCATTTTTGGATTTGTATCGCATACAGCTACCAGTTTGATCTCGCTGTCATCGAATGTAGCCATCATATCTGCATCGCAGTGGCCCATGAAACCAAATCCGGCAATTCCTAACTTAATTGTTTCCATTGTTTACTCCTGTTTTGCTTTATTAAAAATACAATCAATCTTCGATTGCTCTTCTCATAGCTTCCTGATGACGACGAACCTGCTCGATGGAATCTACACCGATATCACGCAGATGCTCTCCGCCTTCGTACTCGGAGCTGAGGTATCCCTTGTAGCCGGCTTTCTTGAATGCCTCTACAACTTCCGGAATAGCTACAGCAGTCTCTACATAATCCTCATGCACATTGTAGAATTTGGAATGTGTATGATAGATGTAGTCGATGTTGTCGATCAGATCCTGCGGATCGGACCAGGAATAGGTGAAGGAGTTGCCTGCATACCACATATTTCCCGGGTTATCGCCAAGAGCCTTAACAGCATCCATCATCTCAGCCATGCCGTTAGCCATACGATATTCCATGTTTGCTTTTCCAAGATCCAGATCGTATTTGATCTTTACAAAGCCTTTCTCGCGACGGTTAGCATATGCATCGTCAACGATCTTCAGACCTTCTTCTGTTGCGCCCATACGACGAGCTTTGTCACGAACAACGTCCGGCAGGTTCTTGCAGAAGATACCGGTATCCGGAATGAATCCGAAATGCTTTGTGCCTGTACGGCGAATGATATCCATATAGCCGTCAGCCCAGCTGGAGTTCAGAGAGAACGGAGCATGAACCTCTACACCGATCTTAACGTTCTTCTCAGCTGCGAAGTCCAGAGATCCTTCGATAACATCCATCGGAGTGGAAACCAGTGTACGAAGTACCGGGAATCCCAGTCTGGAAGCGATGTCGATATCTCTCTTCATCATCTTGATCTGCTCGCTCAGGGAAAGTCTTCTGTTCTTGTACAGAACGAACTCCAGGAATGCGTCATAGCAGGACGGCTCCAGGTTGTATTTCTTCAGAGTCTCGAACCAGTTCTCGCAGAACTTGTCATCGATGGACTCCGGGAATCTCTTGATCATCTGCTCTGCAAGAAGCTCTACGCCGGTAGCGCCTGTTTTTGCAGTCTCACGAAGGCAGCCTTCCAGATCCAGAACACCATCATAGTATTCATCCTGGTAGCTGTACAGGGATACACTTCTCTTAATATCGTAACTCATCTTCTCTACCTCCTATCAGATCTCAAAATCGGTCTCACATGTTACAACCCACGGGAACGGCATGTAAGAAGGTGCGATATTCTGAACAGCGACAATGTGATGCGGTCCCTTAGCAAGTCCGCCCTCTTTCTTAACTTTCAGAGTAGCCCACTCACCAAACTCCCAACGGAAGTCTGCATCGATTACGGTCTCCATCTCATTCAGAGTGAAGTCCTCTCCATGAATGCTGAGGCTGATATCTTCTCTCGGGATATCCTCTCCGTCAATGTTAACTTTGATGTCACGTACGATCGACAGGCAGATTCCACGATAGTACTGGCATTTCCAATCAAACTGGAAGCCGTTCTCTACGCTTTTGAAAGAATCAGCTTTAAAAATAACTCTTGCAGCCATACTGCTCATCCTCCATTTTTTCTAATCATGAAAGCAAGGACGCGCAAAAGCGCGCCCTGCTTTATTCACCTTATATCATATACCCGATGAATTAGTCGAAGTATACCTCTTTGCCTGTCTCAGCAGATTTGTAAATAGCCTCAAGGATCTGAGTTACTACAAATGCCTGCTCCGGAAGTACAAGCGGATCAGTATCGTTGATGATAGCGTTCAGCCACTGTTCCTGCTCGCGAACTGCCTCAGCTGCAGCGCCGCCCTCGAAGAAGTCAACTTTTCCTGCCGGGGAGATAACTTTCTCCATCAGCTGGCCGTGCTCTACATTGTTGTAGATCAGCTCATCTTCCGGATAGCTTCCGCCGTGATGGATCTCAGCACCGCCCTTGGTACCGCAAAGTGTTGTGGAAGCCTCCATGGATTTCAGCATGTTCAGTGCCCAGGATGCCTCAAGGTAGATAGTAGCGCCGTTTTTCATCTTAACAAGACCGAATGCAGAATCCTCTACCTCGAATGTCTCCGGATCCCACGGACCGAATACATTTCCTTCCGGACCGTCAGCCTGACGTCCGAGTTTGTAGAATACCTGACCGGATACAGAAGCCGGCTCATAGTTGTTCATCATCCACAGTGTAATATCCAGTGCATGAGTACCGATATCGATCAGCGGACCGCCGCCCTGCAGAGCTTTGTTCGGGAATACGCCCCATGTCGGAACAGCTCTTCTTCTGATAGCGTGTGCTTTTGCGAAGTAAACCTCACCAAGCTCGCCAGCTTCGCATGCTGCATGAAGATGTGTTGTATCGTCACGCAGACGGTTCTGATAACCGATTGTGAACTTCTTACCGGATTTCTTCCATGCATCGATCATCTTCTGAGCATCCTCAGTGTTGTGTGCCATCGGCTTCTCGCACATTACATGTTTGCCAGCCTCTAATGCAGCAACGGTGATCGGGCAATGAGCAACGTTCGGAGTACAAACATGTACAACATCGATCTCAATGCTGGAATCTGCAAGCAGCTCTTTGTAATCAGTGTAAACTTTTGCGCCTTCTACACCATACTCAGCAGCAGCTTTCTCAGCGCGCTCCGGGATGATATCACAGAATGCTACCATCTCTGCCTTGTCAGCGTTTGCTTTGATAGACGGCATATGTTTCTGATTTGCGATACCACCGCAGCCTACGATTGCAACTCTTAATTTACCCATTTTACTTCTCTCCTTTATGTTAAAAATAAAAAAACATACAGTGAACATTTCATTCCGAACACAGCTTAAGATGGACTGTGAACGGAACCAGGTTGATCACAACCTTGGGGTCTTTTCTTTCTCCTATACTATAATAAAAAAAGATTCCCTATCTCTCTTTCCATGAGAATGAAATACGTTATTATTTATTGCATAATAAAAAAATGCGGTTAAATTTTCGCAATAATACACGCAGTTTTGTTGCAATAAAGTGAATGTATTTGTTGCGGCGAGTGTTTTATGACTCGGTTCGACACAAAATGTTGTTGTTTGGTGCAAGATATAGCTGCCAGATGCAAAATGTAAACTTATATCAGCAAAATGCTGATATATGTTGTGCTTCGCTGCAAATATTGTGCAATGCCATCGCAGGCACGCTCCCGCTATCCTCGTCACGCAGCGGTACTAGGTTCGTGCTTCGCTTGGGCTCGCACTTACCAAGTACCGGCGGACTCAGAATACCTGCTCATGGCATTTGCGCAATATTCGCAACGTAATCCACGTTTTTATTGCATTTTGCTCCCGCACTCATTGGCATTTCGCATCTGTACGCATATTTTGCACAAGGACAATATGATTTTTGTGTCACACCGTGCGTAAAGAAAGCACTGGCCACTCGCCTTAACAAATACGGGAGGGAAGGTAAAGGTTCCAGCCTCTACAATCATTTAAAACACGAATTTCATATCAATATGTTTCAGCTGTCCATTCCTGCTATTGATACTACTTTACGCTGCACAGAGTACCGCTGCGCAGCTCCCTGAATGTGCTGCTCGACGAAGGCTTAACTAAAGCCCATTGAATAGAACGTCTTCAAGACGAGGCTGCTCCTCTCCGCCTGGAAAACAGGGTTTTTCCTGTGACACCCAACACGGATGTCAAGGAAATGCGACAACGATTTTTCAATAAAAGAACAGGCGCAGGAAACACATGCCTCCATGTATTTCCTGCGCCGATTGTATCTGTGGATGTTCTATTTCAAGATGAAATCATCTGTAGATAGAACAAACCATAATATTTGATTGTTAGCTATACTCGCTTAGCAGATACTTGTGCTGATTAGAACAGCAGTCTGCAGCATCCGAACATACCTGCGTCGTTGCCGAGTGTTGCAAGAGAGATCTCTGTGGATGCACATGCATGGAATGCTCTCTCCTGGAATTTCTCTTTGATTCCGTTGATCAGGATATCTCCTGCTCTGGATACGCCGCCGCCGATTACGAAGATCTCCGGATCTACAACTGCAGAAATATTTGCCAGTGCTTTTCCAAGCATCTCGCAAAGAGTATCCTTCAGCTCGATTGCAACAACATCTCCTTCTTTTGCAGCATCGAAGATTGCCTTAGCGGTCAGAGTGTCGTCATTTACAAGTACAGTAGCTCTGGTCTCGTCTGCCAGTTTCTGTCTAGCCATACGAACGATTCCGGTTGCAGATGCATACTGCTCCAGGCATCCGTGTCCGCCGCAGCCGCAGGAATCCACTTCGTCATCAGCCATCTTGATATGACCGATCTCACCTGCTGCGCCGTGTACACCGGAGATGATCTTGCCGCCGATAATGATGCCGCCGCCAACACCAGTTCCCAGTGTTACCATTACTACATCCTCATGGCCTTTTCCGCCGCCCTGCCACATCTCGCCGAGTGCAGCTACGTTAGCGTCGTTGCCGGCTTTAACCGGAAGACCTGTTTTCTCGGAAAGGGTCTCTTCTACATTGAATACGCCCCAGCCAAGGTTTACGCATTTATTTACGGTGCCGTCCTTCAGAACCGGTCCCGGTACGCCTACGCCGATACCCTGAACGTCATCTTTGGAGATACCTTTCTCCTCAAGTTTGCCAAGAACTGCTGCTGCAACATCGTCCAGAATGGACAGTCCGCCGTTTTCTGTGTTGGTTTTGATCTCCCATTTCTCAAGGATGATACCTTCCATATCAAACAGACCGATCTTTACAGTTGTTCCGCCGATGTCTACACCAAATCCATATTTTTTCATAACTTCCCCCTTTTATCTGAGAAAAATTTATTAATCGCTGCTTATTTCTGTTAAGAAATGCAGTCGAATTTTACTACATTGTAACATTCTACTTCATTAATTCTAAAGTATTCTGACTGTTTAACCTTTTCTTTATTGCATTTTTAGCCTAATCCTGTTGCAGAATTGTCACTTTCATTCATCAGCTGACTGCGGAAAGGCAAGCATATCTCATTCTTTATGTCGTTTTGTCCAATAATAAATGCAGTTTCACCTGTTTAACGCCCTATTGTTTGCTAATGTAACTTCGCCGTTTTATGTTCTTAGCTCTTGCTCATACAGTTTTCCGGTAATACATGCATTTATAAAAAGAGCCGCTAATGTGCTTTGGTTGTTTGTCTATACCATTTCAACAGCCTCAGCAGAAAATACATAAGCAGAATACCGAAAGCAGCACCAATGCTGTCAATGCACACATCCCGCAGCTGGCCGCTTCGTCCCGGAACAAAGAGCTGGTGAAATTCATCGGATACGGCATACAGAACAGACAGGATCCAGCTCCCGGTCCATCGTTTTGCACCTGCATAACCAAACGCTCCGAATGTCATTGCCGCCAGTATTCCGAGAACGGCATATTCTGTGGCATGTGCAGCTTTTCTTATCGGGAAGTCAATTCGCTCTGCCAGTTCCTTCTGTGCTTCTTCATCCATCTCCGCAAATCCGGGAACAAAAATCGTACAGATTTTCCTTCCGACGCTTTGACTCATTTCAGTCGATCCGGATGCCGGCACGGCTGAAAACCGGAAGATCACTGCCATCCACATAAACATGCATGCCAGCCATAATATTTTTTTCATACTTTTACCATCGTAACAAGCAGCCTTATCGTTAAAGCAGCGATACGGCTAAAACATCTGTCTTATAGTCCAATCGCCAGGTAGATCAGCAAACGCATCTTTCCTTATAGTCCTCCGCCAGACAGATCAGCGAAAACATCAATCTTATCATCCAACTACCAGGCAGATCAGCCGTACTGCCATGGCAACGATCCATGCAACCACACACTGCCATACGACCATTCCGACTGCCCATTTGGAACCAAGTTCCCGGCGAACGGAAGCAATCGCTGCCACACAGGGTGTATACAGAAGACTGAACACCAGAAGCGCTGCGGCTGCAGCTGTTCCGAATACATTCTCAATTCCCTGACTGAACAGTACTTCCAGTGTGGAAACCACGCTCTCTTTTGCCATGAATCCGCTGATCAATGCTGTACAGATCCGCCAGTCTGCCAGTCCAAGCGGAGCAAACAGAGGTGCCGCAACGCCTGCAACGATCGCCAGAATACTATTGGAAGAATCGGCAACCAGGTTCAGATGCGGATCAAAGCTCTGCAGGAACCATACAACGATCGTTGCGATCAGAATGACGGAAAACGCTCTCTGGATAAAGTCCTTTGCCTTTTCCCACAGCAGCATAGCAACATTTCTGGGTCCAGGAAGACGATAGTTGGGAAGTTCCATAACAAACGGTACCGCTTCGCCTTTAAATAAGGTGCCCTTGAACAGAAAAGCTACGAGAATTCCGACAATAATGCCTAACAGGTACAGGCCGGTCATGATCAGACCGCCCCTTCCCGGGAAGAATGCGCTTACAAAAAAAGCATAGATCGGAAGCTTGGCCGTACAGCTCATAAACGGCGTCAGCAGAATCGTCATCTTGCGGTCTCGTTCACTGGGAAGCGTACGGGTGGCCATAACCGCCGGTACCGTACAGCCGAATCCGATCAGCAGCGGTACGATACTTCTTCCGGATAGTCCGATCTTTCGAAGCAGCTTATCCATCACAAAGGCAACACGGGCGATATAGCCGCTGTCTTCCATCATAGAAAGAAAGAAGAATAACGTCACGATGATCGGCATAAAGCTCAGCACGCTTCCGACTCCGGCAAAAATACCTTCGATCACCAATGCATGGATCACTGGATTGACCGCTGCAGCCGTAAGTACCTGATCGACCACACCGCTCAGAGCACCGATTCCGGTTTCCAAAAGGTTCTGGAAGAAAGCACCGATCACATTGAACGTAAGCCAGAATACCAGCAGCATAATACCTGCAAAACAGGGAAGAGCCGTGTATTTTCCCGTAAGGATCCGATCGATCTTCTCGCTTCGGATCCGTTCTCTGCTTTCCTTCGGCTTAACAACCGTTTCCTCGCAAAGCTTTTCGATAAACTCAAAACGCATATCCGCAATAGCTGCACAGCGGTCCAGTCCGCGCTCCTCTTCCATCTGCTTAACGATATGCCCCAGCATCTGTTCCTCGTTCAGATCCAGTTTCAGCTGCTTAAGGATCAGTGCATCACCTTCGATTGCTTTCGTTGCAGCAAAACGAACCGGGAGTCCCGCCCGTTCCGCATGATCCTCGATCAGATGAATGACCGCATGAATCGCGCGATGAACCGCTCCGTTATGATCCTCCTTACTGCAGAAGTCTTTCCGCAGCGGACGTTCCTGATACTCTGCGATATGTACAGCGTGTCGAACCAGTTCATCCACACCTTCGTTTTTGGTAGCAGAGATTGGAACGACCGGAACGCCAAGAATCGTCTCCATTGCATTTACATGGATTGCCCCGTGATTGCCGACCACCTCATCCATCATGTTCAAAGCCACAACCATCGGAATATCCATCTCCAGAAGCTGCATGGTCAGATACAGGTTCCTCTCGATGTTTGTTGCATCAACGATGTTGATAATTGCCTTCGGCTTCTCATGAATGACAAAATCACGCGAAACGATCTCCTCACTGGTATAGGGAGACATCGAATAGATACCCGGAAGATCCGTTACCTTTGTATTGGAATGACCGCGGATCACACCGTCCTTACGATCAACGGTAACTCCGGGAAAATTGCCGACATGCTGGTTGGAACCTGTCAGCTGATTAAACAATGTCGTTTTGCCGCAGTTCTGATTTCCGACCAGCGCATAAGTCAAAACCGTTCCGTCCGGAAGCTTCTCACCATCGCCCTTCGCATGGAATTTTCCGGTCTCCCCCAGTCCCGGATGCTCTGTCGGCACCAGATGCTCGGCATTGTCATGCTTTCTGGAACGCTTCTCGATACCCTCGACTTCAATCTTGTCTGCGTCCGCCAGTCGAAGCGTCAGTTCATATCCATGAACCTGCAGTTCCATCGGATCTCCCATCGGCGCAAATTTAATAACGGTAACCTCCGCACCCGGGACGATGCCCATGTCCAGAAAATGCTGCCGGAGTGCGCCCTCGCCGCCGACCTTTCGGATCACGGCACTCTTCCCAATCTGTAATTCCTTTAACGTCATGCTATTCCCTCCTTCCATCCGTACGCATAATGCTTCAGCGGAATATTATGATTTTTTATAGGAATCGCTGTATCAGCATGCCGCACACCTTTCATGCGTATAAACGTAATGATTTCTGTTTTTACTCTTTTTCAATCACATGTTTATACGGCATAAGCATGCCCTCTGTCATCTTATTGCCCATTTTGCTTTTTATCTTCGGACTGCTCATCATGCCGCCGACCAGATACATGGCCAGCATCGTGCCACGTTTTTTCTGTGGGAAATCATACTGCCCATGCGCTTTATAAAAACGATGGTCCGCCTTCATCAGTCCCTGCATCTGCCAGATCAGATCACGAAAGATCTTCATTCCGCCAACACCCAGGAAATTGGACGGCTGCACATATTTATGAAGAATCGCATAGGTCAGACGTTTGCAGAGTGCATCGATCTCCGAATCCGGATCAAACTCATCTGAAGCTACACCAGCAAGGAAATTGCCGCCTGCTTCAGCCCGCGCTTCGACGATCATCTGCAGATTGCGCTCTTTGCTGTAATCTCCGGAGATCAGATAACCGAAAGGCTTACCCATGGTAACTGTCCGATGTCCGTTGCAGAACTGCCGATCATCGTACATCTTGAAGATCGATCCCATTGAATGATCCTTAATGGAAAATCCGAGTACGATCGCATCACAGGTCTGTATCTCATTTCGAAGTAGTTCCTGGAAGCCATCCTTATAGATGCAGGTACCGTCAACCGCACAGTTAAAACAGCTGATGCAGCCGCCGCGAAATGCAAAATCATGAATATTTACAAGCCGAACCTCATAGGGGATTCTGGCTGCAAACCGATCCGCCATCGCCTTCAGCTGCCGGTCATCCGCAGCCAGATCGATTACCAGTGCAACTGTACCAGGCTTTTTAACAACCGGCTCAGCCGCGGAAACACGCTTATGCTGCGGCACTGATGCCTGCAGAGCCGGCGGTTCGCTGATACCGTATTTCACGCTCCACTCCAGATAGGAAAAGAAGCTCTCCGCTTCCTTCTGTCCCTTCTTCGAAAGAAGATCCTCCATGTCTGCGGACAGGCCTTTTACGACCCGCAGACCCATATCTTTGCAGTTTTCCTCAATGAACCGATGGGCCGTCACATCATAGAAATGCTTGGATGTACTGATCTGCGACGCATATTTTCCTTCGATTCCCGGGACCTGTTCCTTCATCAGCTCAATAAAACGATGCAGCTGTGACGGAACGATAAAGGTATATACCGGATACGCGAACAGAAGCAGGTCCGCCTCACGAATCGAGGCCGCTGCGCCGGAAAAATCCTTCTCCAGACTCCGAATCTTCTGTCCTGCATGAATCACTTCAAACGTATGCTGCGGATTCTTTTTCTGCAGATACAAAACGGTCTGCAGGGTAATGCTGTTTTCCCCTTTTGGGCTTCCGTTAATAACCAGAATCTTCATTCAGTCGCTTCTCCTACTCTCTGCTATACAATCGCAGTTGTCGTATATTTTTTTCTTATCCATGTACCTTAATTAACAGTACATAGGCGTATATATTTTTATCTTTCAAGTATAGCATGCAGGTAATCTAGAAGCAACGCATCCCTTGCCTTCTCGTCTTTCTCGTCTTTCTTCTCCCGCCTTCTGTCCCTGACTCATACTCATACAATGATTAGTGATTCCCCATGCATCGGGTTATCGAATCGAATATGCCTATGTATTGCTTTCGTAGTAATTATCAGGCCATTCAAAAAGGGACGCGGTTCTTAACGAATCGCGCCCCAACTTTTGCTTAGTGCATTTATTTATTTTTTTTTATTCTTGGTTCGTCTTGTCATGACAACACCGAATACAACAAGCATGATACCGATGACCAAAAGCAGGATTGACTGGAACCACTGCTGACCGGTCTGCGGCAGTACGGATTTTCTTGTATTGTTCCGTGTTCCTGTGTTGGTACGACTGCCAGTTGATTTACCGGAATTCGGATTCGTAACAGTGCCCGAAGACATTGTAAGCACATACTCACCTGTAGATTTATTTACAGTCTGTCGGGTCAACTGATAACCATCTACTTCAGAAACTGTAAATTTCTTTATCTCGCCCTTTCCATAAGACACGATAATATCATCAAATGTCCATTTGTCCGCCTTGGTAATCTCAAACGGATCTCCCGTTTTACCATCTTCTGTACCGTCATCAAAAACAGCACAAACCGTGATTTTCTCGGGACGTTTGGATTCGTCTGTATCACTCCATTTAACAGTTACTTTCAGCGGTTTCACATCTTTCATTTTATTGGTAATTTCATAATCTGAAACGGTTGCGTTATAGAAGGGAGGAACTTTTGTTTCCTCTACGGTATATTTGATTTCTTCATTCTTGTCTGAATATTTCACCTGATTCTTCCAGGTATATGTAAGATCATCTGCATTTCGGGAGATTTCCTTACCAACAGTCTTTCCATCCGCTTTCAGCGTAACTCTGTACGCCTCACGTTTTTTATACTGATTATCATTGTCATCCCAGGTCATTTTCATTGTTATATCAATGACGCGGGTCATTGTAATCTCATAACTACCGTCTTTATTGGTGTGATAGCTTGCTTTATATCCATCAACCTTTTTGCCAAATGAAAATCCTTCCCATTCTCCATGAGAGATTACCTTTCCGTCGAACCTCCATTCTGAATCCTTATCAATTTCAAACGGCTCTTTGGACCCATCTTTAAACCTAGCTTTTAAAGAAAGAGTATCCGGACGCATACCATCCTTATCATCTCCATCGACCCATTTGACCGTTACCTTCAATGCCATTAATTCTTTTATCGTATTGATAATACTAAATCCGGAAATGGCTGTACCGGAAACCGATGCACTATAACCTGAAGGTACCGTTGTTTCCTCTACCGTGTATTTGATTTCTTCATTACTTTCCGTATACTTCGGCTGTTTTTCCCAGGTTGCAGAAAGTTCATCCGCTTTCAGAACAACTTCTTCACCTACTGCTTTTCCATCTGCATAAAGAGTCACACCGTAATCGCTGCGTTTATCTTCTTTACCGGAATCGTCCCAGGTCATATTCATCTTAATATCCATGACCTGCGTCATTGCAACAACAAAGCCACTTTCTGCATCACCGGTAATTACAGCCTGGTAACCTTTCTCCTCAACAGAAAGATTATCCTTATTTACTGTTTTATTTGCCGGTATGCTTCCTTCTGCTTTCCAGCTTTCCTTTTCTAATTTGATCTCTGCGGTAGTATCTGATTCCTCTTTCTTCTGCGCCTCGGAATCAGCAGAACCGGTCTGCCCATTTTCATTATCTGCACCGCTCTTATTCGGATCTTCTTCCTTTGGTTCCTCTGTTACACCTGCTGTACCGGATTCGTCCTGATAATTTACGGTAACCGTTATCGAATCCGGACGGTTACCATCTTTGTTATTTCCGTCGATCCATTTAACTGATACAGAAAATGTGTTTTTCTCATCCTCCGGTTTTGTATCCTTGTTTCCTTCGGAGTCCTTTTCCCCATCTGTGCTGCCATCGGCATCTTTACCGCCATCCTGCGAATTGCCATTCTCATTTTCTCCGCCGGTGGTACTTCCACTTCCGTTTTCTCCGTCGGTGGAACTTCCTTTTCCGTTTTCTCCGTCAGCAGCGTTTGCCTGTCCGTTTTCTCCTCCGGTGGTCGTTCCGTTTCCGTCATCTATAGCGGCAGTATTTCCATTTCCAAGCAGGCTGTCCGCTTTTTTCTGCTCATCGGCTTTCTTTGGAGCTTCAACGTTTATTTTACCGTTGGCAAAAATCAGTGTTGCTGCTGTAAGCGGCACCGGGAATTTAATGGTGTTATTCGTATCTTTCGCATCTGCAGTGAGCTTTAATCCGTGAATGAACTCAAAGGAAGTTTTCTCAAGTCCGTTTGCCGCTGCAGCTGGCATGCTGTCCACAAATTTAACGGTAATGGTACCGTTTGCATTAAGCATGACCTCTGCAATTTTGGCAGTGTCTTTTTTCCATTCACCCAGTTTTTCTGCTTTTTCCGGTGCTCCGAAGAGTTTCTTATAATTGCCAAGACTGTATTCTTTACCCGCAGCTGCCTTGCATGCAGAAGCATCCAGCTTATCCCAGGTAAATCTCATGCCAATACTGTCCTTACCCGGAACCAGAGCTGCCTCACCGGTAATTTCATCGGCAATTTTTCCGTCTTTTACCGTAAATACTTTAACTGCAGAAGGTGCCGGTTTCATTTCAGAAACTTCCGATGCCTTTGCAGGCTGTGCCTTTCCTTCTGCCGGTGTGGGTGCTGCCTGTGCCTTGTCTGCATCTTTTGCAGCTTCTGTTTTAGCCGGATAAGAACCGTAAAGCTTCATAGC
>JAUNAK010000045.1 GCA_030527665.1 Eubacteriales bacterium | reverse complement strand
AGGAAACAGAGGCAGTTACACCGGCAGCTGAGACAGCAGCATCCACATCCGAGGCAGTTGCAGCAGCATCTACAGAGACAGCAGAGGCAGACACAGTAGTATCTGATCTTGTATATGCGGTTGAGGCAGGCTCTGCAGGTGAGGAAGCTGCAAATGAGAAAGGATGGCAGACCAACGCCGTTGCATCTCAGGCAGATGCTCTGATGGAGGTTTCCTCCGGCATGTCTGATGCAGCGATCATCGACCTTCTGATGGCAGGTGCCATGATCGGAGAGGGAACCAGCTACCCGACTCTGACACATACCGACGAGCTGACATCCGAGAAATATGGTGTTGGATGCCGCAAAGGATCCGATCTTGCTTCCTATATTAATGAGGTTCTGTACAATGCGTACACAGACGGAACTATGACAAAGATTGCAACACAGTACGGTGTACAGGATGCACTTCTGGAGCAGGCTGAGGCAGCTTACGTAGCTTCCGAGTCCGACAGCGATGTTGAAGCAATCCAGGCAAAAGGAACTCTGGTTGTTGGTATCACCGATTTCGCTCCGATGGATTACAAGAACGAGAGCGATGAGTGGATCGGCTTTGATGCAGACATGGCAAACCTGGTTGCTGAGAAACTGGGCGTAGAGGTTCAGTTTGTAGAGATCGACTGGGACAACAAGATCATGGAGCTGAATTCCGGCAACATCGATGTTGTTTGGAACGGCATGACTCTTACCGATGAAGTTACCTCCGCTATGGAGTGCTCTGCTGCATACTGCAACAACGCACAGGTAGTAGTCGTTCCGGCAAACTGATCAGTCGGAGAAATCCTCTTACAGAGTCACGATAGAAACAAGTAAGAGCGTGAGCAATACAAAACAGAAATACAGCCGGCCGTGATCGCTGATCACGGTCGGAAACAACAATATGACGTACAAGGCAGAGAGTTTTTATTCTCTGCCTTAGTGAATGTAAGGAGCTTTTCTATGTTTGGAACAGTTACACTGACACTGCTGCATGGATTATGGACAACCTTTCAGATTTTTATTCTGACTCTGGTATTTGCGCTGCCGCTCGGTCTGCTTCTGGGAATCGGAAGTGCCAGCAAATGGAAGCCGCTTCGATATCTGATCCAGGTCTTTGTGTGGATCATTCGAGGAACACCGCTGATGCTGCAGCTGATCATTATCTTTTACGGTCCGGGTCTGTGGCTGCATCACAATATCTGGTCCGGCAATGAGGCCGGTCGAATCACGGCAACCGTAGTGGCATTTGTTATCAACTATGCCTGCTATTTCTCGGTTATCTTCCGCGGTGGAATCGAAGGCGTTCCGGTTGGCCAGAGAGAGGCCGGACTGGTTCTCGGTATGACCAAGTCCCAGATCTTTTTCAAGATCACCCTGCTGCAGATGATCAAGAGAGTCGTTCCGCCGATGTCCAACGAGATCATTACCCTGGTAAAGGATACTTCTCTTGCGCGAATCATTGCGGCATATGAGCTTACCTTCGCCGGCTATTCCTTCATGAAATCCGCAGGACTTACCTGGCCGCTGTTCTATACCGGTGTATTCTATCTGGTATTCGTAGGAATTCTTACCTTACTGTTTGGTTACATTGAGAAAAAACTGGATTATTTCCGCTAAGAGGAGGCCGAAGATGGAAAACAATACACAGCCGATGCTGGAAGTAAAAAATATTGAAAAACACTTCGGAAGTACAAGCGTACTGAAGGATATCAGTTTTTCTCTGGAAAAAGGAAAAGCACTTGCAATCATCGGATCCTCCGGATCCGGAAAGACAACACTTCTCCGCTGCCTGAATTTTCTGGAGACGCCTACCGGCGGCACCATTGAGGTCATGGGAAAAACGATTTTTGATGCGGATCAGATGAATCGTTTATCCGAAGCGGAACTGCGGAAGAACCGTCTGCATTTCGGAATGGTATTCCAGTCCTTCAATCTGTTCCCGCAGTACACCGCACTGGAGAATGTCATGCTGGCACCGAAGCTGGCTGCCAAACAGAACGGCGGAGAGACGGTGGAGGAGATTCGCAAAAGAGCGGAAGAACTTTTGGATCAGATGGGACTGAGCAATCGTATGGACAACTATCCGCACCAGCTTTCCGGCGGACAGCAGCAGCGGGTAGCCATTGCCCGTGCACTGGCACTGCAGCCGGATATCCTCTGCTTTGATGAGCCGACTTCTGCACTGGATCCGGAGCTGACCGGTGAGGTACTGAAGGTTATCCGTTCTCTGGCAGACAGCCATACGACCATGATCATCGTAACCCATGAGATGCGCTTTGCACATGATGTAGCGGATCAGGTGATCTTCATGGATGAGGGAATCATTCTGGAACAGGGAACACCGGAAGAGGTCTTCGAGCATCCGAAGAACGAAAGAACCAAAAAATTCCTTGAGGGATACGTATAAAAGGAAAGAATTCACGAAAATGCAGGATCTGCCGGGGAATTTGTTCTTTTTATTGCTTTTAAAATAGGATTGCAATATAATGATAGCGCAATTATGCCCGATAGTAGGCATGATTGCGCTTTATTCATTAAAGTCCGGTGCTGTGTTCCTGCAGACGGCATGTCTGTATGACAGGATGCAGGAACCATGGACGACTTTATACAGGTACAAAGATGCGCACCTGCGCATACGCAAAGCTGACAGCAGACAGAAAGAAAGGAAACGGAAGATATGAGCACAACAGACCGCTATTCAAGCCCGCTTTCGGAGCGTTATGCAAGTAAAGAGATGCAGTATGTTTTTTCTCAGGATTTCAAGTTCACAACATGGAGAAAACTCTGGATCGCATTGGCTGAAACAGAGAAAGAGCTGGGACTTCCGATCACACAGGAGCAGATCGATGAGCTGAAGGCACACGTAAACGAGATCAACTACGATGTGGCTAAGGCAAGAGAAAAAGAAGTACGTCATGATGTTATGTCTCATGTATATGCATACGGCGTACTGTGCCCGAAGGCAAAAGGAATCATCCATCTGGGTGCTACTTCCTGTTATGTAGGTGACAACACCGATATTATTACGATGAACGAGGCTCTGAAGCTGGTTCAGAAGAAGCTGGTCAATGTAATTGCAGAGCTGGCTAAATTTGCAGATGAGCAGAAAGCACAGCCGACACTGGCCTTTACTCATTTCCAGCCGGCACAGCCGACAACTCTGGGCAAGAGAGCAACCCTGTGGCTCAATGAGTTCATGATGGATCTGGAGGATCTGGAGTATGTACAGAGCACACTGAAGCTTCTGGGCTGCAAGGGAACCACCGGTACACAGGCAAGCTTCCTGGAACTCTTTGAGGGAGATCAGGAGAAATGTGACCGTCTGGATCCGATGATCGCCGAGAAAATGGGATTCAAGGCATGCTATCCGGTATCCGGTCAGACCTATTCCCGTAAAGTAGATACAAGAGTTGTGAATGTTCTTGCCGGAATCGCAGCAAGTGCACACAAATTCTCCAATGACATTCGTCTTCTTCAGCATCTGAAAGAGGTTGAAGAGCCGTTTGAGAAGAGCCAGATCGGTTCTTCTGCTATGGCATACAAGAGAAACCCGATGCGTGACGAGCGTATCGCTTCTCTGTCCAGATACGTGATGGTCGATGCACTGAATCCGGCACTGACATCCGCCGAGCAGTGGTTCGAGAGAACACTGGACGATTCTGCAAACAAGAGACTTTCCATCGCAGAAGGCTTCCTGGCCGTTGACGGTATCCTGGATCTGATGCTCAATGTTGTAGACGGGCTGGTCGTATATCCGAAGGTTATCGAGAAACACCTTCTGGCAGAGCTTCCGTTCATGGCAACCGAGAATATCATGATGGATGCTGTAAAGGCAGGCGGTGACCGTCAGGAGATGCACGAGAGAATTCGTGAGCTTTCCATGGAAGCAGGCAAGACGGTCAAAGTAGAAGGAAAAGACAACGACCTTCTGCAGAGAATTGCCGAAGATCCGGCATTCAACCTGACTCTGGAGGATCTGCAGAAATCCATGGATCCGGCCCGCTACACCGGAAGATCCGAGTATCAGGTCAACAAGTATCTGAAAGAAACGGTACAGCCGGTTCTGGATGCGCACAGCGAGATGCTTGGCATGAAGGCAGAGATCAACGTATAAAGCAGGTAATAAGATAACAGCTGTCTGTTCCGGCTTTTCAGCCGGAGCAGCAGTATAAATAGAAACCAAGACCACTGCACAAGCCGGTGCAGCAGGAACAAGTGGAGGATATTTTTTATGGTAAAAGCAGTAGTTGGTGCAAACTGGGGCGATGAAGGCAAAGGCAAGATCACGGATACCCTGGCAGGAACCGCAGATGTGGTTATCCGTTTTCAGGGCGGAGCAAACGCAGGTCATACAATTGTAAATCATTACGGTAAATTTGCACTGCATACCATGCCGTCAGGTGTATTTCATTCCGAGATCATGAACATCATCGGCAACGGTATGGCATTCGATATCGATAAATTCCTGAACGAGCTGGACGAGATCACATCCAAGGGAGTACCGACTCCGCAGCTGATGGTTTCCGACCGTGTACAGGTCATGATGCCGTATCACGTTCTGTTCGATTCTCTGGAGGAGGCGAGACTGGCAGGAAAATCCTTCGGTTCCACCAAATCCGGTATCGCACCGTTCTATTCCGATAAATATGCAAAGATCGGCTGGCAGATCAATGAGTTCTTCCAGGATGATGATGTTCTGATGGAGAAGATCGATCGTGTCGCTGATCAGAAGGATGTTCTGCTGGAGCATCTGTATCATACAGACAAGATCGACAGAGCTGGTATCCTGAACTGGATCAAGGAGAGAAGAGACCGCATTGCTCCGTATATCGGCAATGTTTCTCTGTATCTGGATCAGGCGATCAAAGACGGCAAGACGATCCTGCTGGAGGGACAGCTGGGAACCATGAAGGATCCGGATCATGGTATCTATCCGATGGTTACTTCCTCTTCTCCGCTGGCAGGCTATGGTGCGATCGGTACCGGCATTCCGCCGTATGAGATCAAACAGATCGTCGTTGTTTCCAAAGCATACTCTTCCGCAGTAGGTGCCGGTGAGTTCGTTTCCGAAATCTTCGGTGACGAGGCTGTTCTTCTGAGAAATCACGGCGGAGACGGCGGTGAATACGGCGCAACGACCGGACGTCCGAGACGTGTCGGCTGGTATGACTGTGTAGCTTCCAAATACGGCTGCCGTCTGCAGGGATGTACCGATGTAGCCTTCACGGTTCTGGATGATCTGGGATATCTGGATGAGATCCCGGTATGCGTGGCTTACGAGCTGGACGGTAAAGAAATCACTGAGTTCCCGGTAACCAAAGATCTGAAGAGATGCAAACCGGTTTACAAAGTATTCCCGGGCTGGAAATGTGATATCCGCGGTATCCGCAAATTCGAGGATCTCCCGAAAGAGGCACAGGATTATGTGAACTTCATCGAGGAGCAGATCGGCTATCCGATCACTATGGTTTCCAACGGACCGGGCAGAGACGATATCATTTATCGTACAAAATAAGAGACGGAGGAGAAAACCTTGAGAAAAAGCAGCAGACTGCTGGCGGCACTGCTGATTCTGGCTGCGGCTGTTTCCATGACCGGATGCTCCCTTTCTCAAAAAAGCAATGCAACAACACTTGCTGCAGACGGAGAGGGAAAACTTACCGAGACCATTGTTGATACAGTTTCGGAAGGTGCATATACGGCAGAGGAGCTGACGGAGTACATTACAAAAAATGTCGAAGCCTACAATCAGGGCGGCTCAGATGTAGCCATGGATTCCTGTGAGATCAACGGCGATAAGGTAACCATCGTCATGACCTATAAGGATTTCCGTACATACAGCAGCTTCAATCAGGTTCCCTGTTTCATCGGAACGATTCGGGAAGCGGAGGATGCAGGCTATCCGGTACTTAGCAACGTATTCAAAGACAAATCCGGAAATGCGGCGGATATGAAAGTCATCAGTGAGAGGCAGAAGGAATGGAAAGTCATGGTACTGGCAGAAACAATGGACGTACGGACTTCCGACAAGATCCTCTATGCATCCGAGAATGTAGATATTAAAGGAAGGACCAACGCTGAGATCACCTCGGTCATGAAACAGAGCACGGATCCGGTGGAAGAGGTAGCATCCGCTTCCGCAGCGGAAGAAGATGCACAGCAGACACAGAACGATAACAGCGGAGTCAATCCCTATGCTACGGTATATGAAGAATATGCCTATATTATTTTTAAGTAACAAAATCTCATGGAGATTTTCGATTTTCTGAAATGGAAGGAGATATAGAAACAATGGAAAAGACAATGGAGAAAATCATTGCGATGGCAAAATCCAGAGGATTTGTATATCCGGGCTCCGAGATCTACGGCGGTCTGGCAAATACCTGGGATTACGGCCCGCTTGGTGTTGAGCTGAAGAACAACGTAAAGAAAGCATGGTGGCAGAAATTCATTCAGACCAACCCGTATAACGTTGGTGTAGACTGTGCCATCCTGATGAATCCGCAGACATGGATTGCTTCCGGACATCTGGCAGGCTTCTCTGATCCACTGATGGACTGCAAGGAATGCCATGAGAGATTCCGTGCCGATAAGCTGATCGAGGATTTCTGCGCAGAAAACGGCATTGCACTGGAGAACAACAGCTGTGACGGCTGGAGCAACGAGCAGATGCTGAATTTCATCAATGAGCACAACATTCCGTGTCCGACCTGCGGCAAGCACAACTTCACTGATATCCGTCAGTTCAACCTGATGTTCAAGACCTTCCAGGGTGTAACCGAGGATGCAAAGAATACCGTATACCTTCGTCCGGAGACCGCACAGGGTATTTTCGTAAACTTCAAGAACGTAGCAAGAACTTCCCGTAAAAAGATTCCGTTCGGTATCGGACAGATCGGTAAGTCCTTCCGTAACGAGATCACACCGGGTAACTTTACTTTCCGTACCAGAGAGTTCGAGCAGATGGAGCTGGAGTTCTTCTGCGAGCCGGGTACCGATCTGGAGTGGTTCTCTTACTGGAGAACATTCTGCCACAACTGGCTGCTTTCCCTGGGCATGAAGGACGAGGAGCTTCGTCTGCGTGACCATTCTCCGGAAGAGCTGAGCTTCTACAGCAAGGCAACGACCGACTTCGAGTTCCTGTTCCCGTTCGGATGGGGCGAGCTTTGGGGAATTGCTGACCGTACCGATTATGACCTTGGCCGTCATCAGGAGGTTTCCGGACAGGATATGTCCTACTTCGATGACGAGAAGAAACAGAAATATATTCCGTATGTAATCGAGCCGTCTCTGGGTGCTGACCGTGTTGTTCTGGCATTCCTCTGCGCTGCATACGATGAGGAAGTTCTGGATGCTGAGAGAAATGATGTTCGTACCGTACTGCATTTCCATCCGGCTCTGGCACCGGTTAAGATCGCCGTTCTTCCGCTGTCCAAGAAGCTTTCCGAGTCTGCAGGAAAGGTATTTGACCAGCTGTCTGCAAAATACCACTGCGAGTTCGATGACAGAGGAAATATCGGTAAGAGATATCGTCGTCAGGATGAGATCGGTACTCCGTTCTGCATTACCTACGACTTTGATTCCGAAACAGACGGTGCGGTAACCATCCGTGACCGTGACTCCATGGAGCAGGTTCGTGTGAAAATCGACGAGCTGGATCAGTATTTCGCAGGAAAGTTTGATTTCTGATTATTTCGTACATGACAGGAGCGGATCTGTAATGCAGATCCGCTCTTTTTGCGTTTGGGGATATATCGCATCTGCTTGTGAATGGAGGGACGCTGCGTGCTATGTTATATCCGGTTCCGGAGTTGGCCTTCGTTTGCTTCTCGGTTCGCACGGCTGATTCGCAGCCATTCGCGCAAACTCGCGCATAACTTATGTTTTTTTTAAATTATGATTTCATATGCGCTCAAACAGTGCGCTCGGTGGCTGCTGCCTGGTGCAAACCTCGAGACGCAAGCCTCGGCAGACTCCGTACACCGGACACAACATATCCCGCAGCTGACTTTGTAAGAAGGATAGCAGATGCGTCTTTCTTCAGAAGCTGAGAGGGTAAAGGGTATTAAATAGCAAACTTCATATCGAAAGAAATATCTACAGGGAGTTTCCTTCGGAGGATAAGGAAAGTAAATGGAGGCAGACTCCGTGCACCGGACACAACATCCTCCGCAGATTACTTCGGCAATGCACATGTTGGATATGGCACAGCTCACAGCGGCTGAGGAGTGGAGACGAAATTAAGGAGCATCATTTTGAATATATTAAATTTAGAGAAAGTCAGTAAGGCATACGTATCCCGCAAACTTCTGGATGATGTGACGGTTGGTATCAGCGATACCGATAAGATCGGTGTCATCGGTATCAACGGTACCGGAAAGTCCACGCTTCTGGCCATTGCGGCGGGGGCTGTAGAGCCGGATGACGGACAGGTTATCAAAGGCAATTCGGTGCGGATCTCCTATCTGCCTCAGAATCCGATCTTTGATGAAGATAAATCCGTGATCGAGAATGTGGTCGGCATCATCGAAGGAAAATCCGATCACTGGGATACGGAAGGGGAGGTGCGTGCCCGGCTGCTGGATTTCGGCATCGATGATCCGGACTGCAGTCCGAAGCAGCTTTCCGGCGGACAGAAAAAGCGTGCAGCCCTCGTGGCTGCGATTCTGACGCCCTGTGAGCTTCTGATTCTGGACGAGCCGACCAACCATCTGGATCACGGCATGATCGAATGGCTGGAAAATTATCTGAGAAACTACAGAGGGGCAATTCTGATGGTTACCCATGACCGTTATTTCCTGGATCAGGTTACGACCCAGATTCTGGAGATCGACGGCGGAAAATGCTACCGCTATGAAGCTAATTATTCCCGGTATCTGGAACTGAAGCAGGAACGGATGGATTATGCAAGGGCAGCGGAGCGGAAGGCGGCAGCTCTTTATAAGAAGGATCTGGCCTGGATCATGCGAGGAGCAAGAGCACGTTCTACCAAACAGAAAGCGCATATCCAGCGTTTTGAAGCTCTGCGGGATCGGGAGCAGCTGCCGGAGGAGAGACAGGTGGCGCTGAATTCCCTCCCGTCCCGTCTGGGCGGTAAAACCATCATTCTGGAGGATGTTTCTGCCGGCTATGATGGAAAGATTCTGTTTCATGATTTTTCCTACCGTTTTCTGAAGACCGATCGCATCGGTATCATCGGACCGAACGGCTGCGGAAAATCCACGCTGATGAAAGTGATCGTCGGAAGACTGGCACCGGCTTCCGGTGTGACCGAGATCGGACAGACGGTGAAGATCGGCTATTTCAGTCAGGAGAATGAACAGCTGGACCTGAAGGAACGGGTCATCGACTATATCAAGGATACGGCCGAATACATACAGACAACGGACGGACTGATGTCGGCTTCCGCCATGTGCGAGCAGTTCCTTTTCGACGGGGAGATGCAGTATTCACTGATCGAGAAGCTGTCCGGCGGCGAGAAGCGGCGCCTCTATCTGCTGAAGATCCTGATGGAGGCACCGAACGTACTGATCCTCGATGAGCCGACCAACGACCTGGATATTCAGACACTTCGTATTCTGGAGGATTATCTGGATCGATTTGCCGGCATCATCATTACTGTATCCCATGACCGGTATTTCCTGGATCGTGTAGTTACCCGGATCTTCTCGTTTGAGAAGGACGGAACCATTCGTCAGAATGAGGGCGCCTACACCGATTATCTGGAGCGGGCGACGGCAGAGGGCAGAGAGACGGTTCTCGGTTCTGCCGGTGTCAGTGTCAATATGAAGAGCGGATCGGGAAAAAATGCAAATGCAAAGTCCGAAGCGGCAGAAGCATATAAAAACCGCAAGCGGGAGCAGAAAAAGCTTTCCTATAAGGATCAGCGGGAATATGATCATATCGAAGAGGAAATTGCGGAGCTGGAGGAAAAGAGTGCCGCTCTGGAACAGCAGATGATCGATGCGGCCACGGATTTTGTCCGGCTGGCGGAACTTTCCGCAGAGAAGGATGCGGTGGATCAGAAGCTGGAAGAGCGGATGGAACGTTTCTTTGAACTGCAGGAACTGGTGGAATATTATGAGTCTCTTGGAAAATCATGAGGGAGGCTCGAAAGGGAGCTGCGCTTTGGGAACGTCGGATCTCCTGGCAGGAGCTGCCTGAGTATGACGTGAAAGAGTTTTGGATACAATCAAAAACAAGCGAAGATAAACCGGCGAAGCAGTAAAACCATTGCAAATATAGAACGCAGAGACCGCTGCGTTACGGGGGACAGAATGGAAGAAAAACATGTAAGACGTCCGCGGTACAGCGGGAAATATCCGAAGAAATTCGAAGAAAAATACAAAGAGCGGAATCCGGAGAAGTATAAGGATACGATCGAAAAGGTCATTTCCAAGGGCAGCACGCCGGCGGGAATGCATATCTCCATTATGGTGGAGGAGATCCTGGATGTACTGAATATTCATGAGGGAGAGAAAGGGCTGGACTGTACCCTTGGCTACGGCGGACACAGTTCGCGAATGCTTGGAGTGCTGAACGGATCCGGTCATCTGTATGCATTGGATGTGGATCCGATCGAGATCGAGAAGACAACGGCGCGTATGCGTGACAAGGGATTCGGTGAGGACATCTTCACACCGATCAAAACAAACTTCCGCAACATCGATCAGGTTGCAGAGCAGTATGGTCCCTTTGATTTCCTGCTGGCAGATCTGGGTGTATCCTCTATGCAGATCGACAATCCGGAGAGAGGCTTTACGTATAAGACCGACGGACCGCTGGACCTTCGGTTTGATCCGGAACACGGAACTTCGGCTGCGGATCGGCTGAAGGAGCTGAGCGAAGAGGAGATCGCCGGCATGCTGATGGACAATTCGGATGAACCGTATGCGGCAGAACTGGCATATCACATTCGCCAGTCCATCCGGAAGGGAGAAGCGCCGGAGACAACGAAAGAGCTGCGGGATCTGGTCGAGCGGGTTCTGGAACGGCAGAGAGAGTATCAGAAGGCGGGAAAAGACGATAAGAAAAAACTGCTGAAGAAGACCTGTACCCGTGTGTTCCAGGCACTCCGCATCGACGTAAACAGTGAAATGGAAGTGCTGTACGAGTTTCTGGAGAAACTGCCGGATGCACTGGCACCCGGAGGAAGAGCGGCGATCCTGACCTTCCATTCCGGTGAGGACCGACTGGTGAAGAAATCCTTTAAGGCACTGGAAAAAGAAGGAATCTATGCAGCGGTGAGCAGGGATGTGATCAAGCCGTCACCGGAGGAATGTTTCCGCAATCCGCGTGCACATTCCACAAAGCTGCGCTGGGCAGTTAAAGGTGGAGAGAAGCATGCAGAAGATAATTGAGATAACGGATCTGGAGATGCCGGAACTGGAGATCTACACACGGTATACGGAAAATCAGCTTCGTACATATTATGAACCGAGGGGCGGCATTTTTATTGCCGAGAGTCCAAAGGTCGTGGAGCGGGCCCTGGATGCGGGGATTCGTCCGCTCTCCTTTCTGATGGAAAAGAAGCATGTACAGGGAGAAGCAAAGGAACTGATCGTACGATGTCCGGATACACCGGTCTATACGGCGGAACCGGAGGTGCTGGCAGGTCTGACCGGCTTTCCGATGACCAGAGGAATGCTGGCGGCCATGGTTCGTCCGGAGATTCCTTCGGTTGAGGAGATCTGCCGGGGAGCAAGAAGGATCGCAGTACTTGCCAATATTGAGAATCCCACCAATGCCGGGGCGGTCTTTCGCTCCGCAGCGGCTTTGGGCATCGATGGCGTGATCTTTACCGGGGACTGCACCGATCCTCTGTATCGGCGTTCGATCCGTGTAAGCATGGGAACAGTCTTTCAGCTTCCCTGGACGATCCTGAAAGGGAAAAAAACGGAGGATCTGATCGAACTGCTCCACGCTAACGGTTTTTCCACGGCTGCACTGGCGCTGACACAGGATTCCATATCCATCGATGATCCAGTACTGAAGAAAGAGGAAAAACTGGCGATCATTCTGGGAAATGAAGGAGACGGACTTCCGGAGCAGGTAATGAAAGAATCGGACTATACCGTTCTGATTCCTATGTTTCACGGAGTGGATTCCCTGAATGCGGCAGCGGCAGCGGCCATTGCCTTCTGGGAGCTGCGATAGGCGGCAGGTGGAATCGCAGTTCCGGATGCATCTGCAAAAAATGCATGCGTGCGGTCAAGGATGCGGGCATCCGGATGTATCTGCACAAACTGCGCGTTGTGCAGGCGGTTGGAAAGCAGAGTATCTGCGTTTTAGAGAGGAAGATAGAAAAATGAGTGAAGCAAATAAAGAAAACAAGCAGGCTGCCATGCTGATGCAGCTGTCTTCCGGCGGTTTTCCCGTGGATACACAGACGCTGCTTGGCGGTGATCTGAATATGGATCAGTTTCTGCAGGCTTTTGATACCGGCCTGCTGCCGATCAAGGAAATGTTTGCGGATTATCAGTGTGCAGCCATGGAGATCGAAACCAAGTTCAAGGTTCTGAATCAGCGTTTTTCCATCCATTATGACGGAAATCCCATTGAGTCGATCAAAACAAGGATCAAAAGTCCGGAGAGCATCATCAAGAAGATGTACAAGAAGCAGCTTCCGATGAATGTGCAGGCGATCCGGGACAATCTGCGTGATGTAGCGGGCATTCGTGTGATCTGCTCTTTTCAGGAGGACATCTATCGCCTGGCCGATGCGTTTCTGAGCCAGGATGATATCTTTCTGGTAGAAAAGAAGGACTATATACAGAACCCGAAACCAAGCGGTTATCGGAGTCTGCATCTGATCGTACAGGTGCCGATCTTCACGGAGAAGGGCAAAAAACTCATGTATGCGGAGGTACAGCTTCGTACCATCGCCATGGATTTCTGGGCAAGTCTGGAGCATAAGCTTCGATATAAGAAAAATCTGACGGAGGAACAGCTGGAATATCTGGCTGCAGAACTGCGCTGCTCCTCGGATACCTGTGCGGCACTGGACAGACAGATGCAGGACGTATACAACGAACTGCATCCGGTACAGGGATAACAGGAAGCGTTTGGCAGCAGCGGAAGGCGAATGCGAATATGCACCTGGGGAAAAGAAATATGCTCCTGAGCATTTTTAGAAACAAATCAGTAAGGAAATAAAAGCAATGAAAAATACAACCATATGGAGAACCGGACTATACACATTCGGACTTTTGATACTCGCTCTTGGAATTATCTTGAATACAAAGTCACAGCTGGGTGTATCCCCGATTATCTCGGTACCGTATTCGTTTTCTGCGGTATTCGGATTGAATTTCGGAAATGCATCGCTGGTCATGTATTGTATTCTGGCAGCAATCGAATATCTGCTGGAGTGGGAAAGGTTCAAACTGTATGACCTGCTGCAGATCCCGCTGTCGATCGTGTTTACACGATTTTTCAACCTTTTCGGAGCGCTTCTTCCGGAAGCGACGAATGTACCGGAGAAAGCAGCCTGCCTGATCGCCGGAATTATTCTGACAGGAATCGGTGCGGCCATGAGCATGAACGCCCGCCTGGTACCGAATCCGGGCGATGGTATCGTGCAGGCAATCTCGGACCGGGTGAAGAAACCGACAGGCTTCTGCAAAAACTGCCTGGATGTGGGCTGTGTCTGTACAACACTGCTGGTAGGCTTCCTGTTTGCCGGACATCCGGTAGGAGTCGGAATCGGAACGATCGCGGCAATGATCGGCGTCGGACGCGTCATTGCGCTGTATAATCATCTGTTTCTGGAAAAAACAAAGCTGCAGATGGGAATCATGGAAGGTTAAAAAGGGCAGCGGCATACAGCGCTTGTTTTGGGCAGAGAAGAATGCGGGAAGAGCAGGAAGAAACAGGCAGGAAGACACAAAGCACAAAGGAGAGGAGATCTTTGCCAAAACCATCCGATTGGCGGTTTTGAAGAGCTCCTGCACATGAGATAATACAAAATGTAAACGGAGGGGAATTACATGAAGAGAAGAGTATCGGCGGTTCTGCTGATCCTGGTACTGATGTTTGGATTCAGTGCCTGCGGAAACAAAAATGATGCACGGCTGGGACGGTATACCGCATCGGAGATCAACATGCTTGGCTGGAAGCCGATCACGGAGGTATACAGCGAAGGCAGCAATTATCTGGAGTTGAAAGCCGGCGGAAAAGGCGCCTTCTGCCTGAACGGAAGCCAGATGTCCCTGCGATGGGAAGAGGCGGAATCGGTTGTCGGATCGGAGGTTTCCGGTACGTCCGAAGCACCGGCCATGCCGGTTCTTTCAGACAGTTCTACGGGAACCGCATTGAAGATCACGATTGACGGCGAAGAGATGTATGCAGTACTGGAAGATACAAATCTCACTCTTAATTTCCTTGGATTTGACATGAAGTTTATCAGGACCGGAGAATAAAAGGATAAGAGACCGCAATGCGGCTAAGGAGGGAAATATGAAAAAGAAGATTTGGATATTCCTGTTGACATTGGTTCTGGCCTGTTCACTTGGCGGCTGCGGCATAAAAGATATGATTCCCGGATTGAAGCAGGCATCCAATCCGGATGAAGAGAATCAGATCGGAAGATACGAAGGCTATGCGATCGATATTCTTGGATGGGAGCCGATCAATGAGGTCTACGGAGAAGGCGACAATTATCTGGAACTGAAGAAAAGCGGAAAAGGAACGATCTGCCTGGACGGCGATTCCATTAATCTGACCTGGGAAGATAAGGGCGATCATATCCTGCAGTTCAAGATCGAAGGACAGATGTGTGAGGCAAAGCTTCTGGATAATGTGATCTATCTGGAATTTTTCGGTTTTTCCATGACCTTTGTAAAAGAAGGAACCGAGGCGCCGGGAATGGATAAGCTTCTGGACAGCAAGGGACTGGATGTCATCGATGATATTCTGGAGGGCGCCGAAGGTGTTGCAGGCAGCAGTAAGCTGGAGCAGCTTTCCGAATTGAATGAGGAAGCAAAGGATCTCGGAATGAAAGGTTCCTCGGAAGGAACTGCAAAAGAAGAGAGCGAAAAGAAGTCAGGCGATGCAGCAGAGAACACAGCTGCAGAAGATGCAAAGCAGCCAGACGAGGAAGCAGAGAGTGCAGAAGCTGCTGTATATGATGCCGATTTCTGGCGCGGAGACTGGTATGGATGGGTGGCGTATGCGGATGCGAGCTCGGATAATTCCGACTGGATCGACAACTGCTGGGATGCCTGTGGACAGCTGACGGTGAACGCAGATGGCACCGGAAGCTTTATGATCTGGGATTCGGATACGGATGAGGACAAGTATACCTGTCTGGTGGATGTGCGGTTCAACAGCGGAAGGTCCGGGAAAGGATCCATGCGCTCCGTCAGTGGAAGCATGCTGGACGGGAAGGTTGGAAAAAATGCATGGACGGTTGATCCGGCAGACAGTGAAGTCAGTGCGATCCCGAATATGATCATGATCAAAGGCAGGTATGTAAGTCCTTCGGACAGCAATTCCTGGATCGAGTATATCTACTACCTGCGTCCGTGGGGAACCGACTGGTCGGATATCGCCGGTATCGATACATCTGGCATGACCTATCCGGATATGATGCCGACACATTATGAGGATTGGTACAAACCGCTGCTGGATAAAGGCGTAACCAAAATGCCGAACTCCTGGCAGGAAGGCGAGCGGATGCTCGCTGCAAACTAAAAACAGAAACAGACAGGGCACAGGATAACAGGCGGATTTCGCAGGAAAAGGCACTGTGTACATACGAAAAGGCTGCCGGTTCATTGCAGATGGACCGGCAGCCTTTTTGCGGAAAAACCAGAGAATTCGGGCGTTTTTTACGGAAGATAGCCCGTTGACAGGGGATTTTTCGGGAGTTCCGCAGAGAAATGCTTTTTTCCTTGTGTAAACAGGGAATATTGGGTAGAATACAACAGTGAATGTTAAAAAATGAACATACTTTGTATATGAGCAGAGGAATACGATGAGTATATTAAATGTTGAACATCTCAGTCACGGTTTTGGTGACCGTGCGATCTTTCAGGATGTTTCCTTCCGTCTGTTAAAGGGAGAGCACATCGGTCTGATCGGTGCAAACGGAGAAGGCAAAAGTACCTTCATGAATATCATCACAAACAAGCTGATGCCGGATGAGGGTAAGATCGAATGGGCCAAGAATGTCCGTGTCGGTTATCTGGACCAGCATACGGTACTGGAAAAGGGAATGACGATTCGTGATGTCCTGCAGTCTGCATTCAACTATCTGTTTGAGATGGAGCAGCGAATGAATGAGATCTGCGACAAGATGGGAGAGGCTTCGCCGGAGGAAATGGACGCATATATGGATGAGCTGGGAGTTATCCAGGATATGCTGACCAACCAGGATTTTTATATGATCGATGCAAAAGTGGAAAGTGTTGCCAAAGCACTGGGACTTCTGGACATCGGTCTGGACAAAGACGTATCCGACCTGAGCGGCGGACAGCGTTCCAAGGTTCTGATGGCCAAGCTGCTTCTGGAGAAACCGGATATCCTGCTTCTGGACGAGCCGACCAACTATCTGGATCATGAGCATATCGAATGGCTGAAGCGTTATCTGAATGAGTATGAAAATGCCTTTATTCTGATCTCGCATGATGTACCCTTCCTGAACAGTGTTGTCAACCTGATCTATCATATGGATAACCAGGAGCTGAACCGGTATCCGGGCGATTATGACAAGTTCCTGGAAGTGTACGCAATGAAAAAGGCACAGCTGGAGGCAGCTTACAACAAGCAGCAGAAGGAGATCGCCGATCTGAAGGATTTCGTGGCTCGAAACAAGGCCCGTGTAGCGACCAGAAATATGGCGATGGCGCGGCAGAAAAAGCTGGACAAGATGGATGTCATCGAGCTGGCTGCCGAGAAAGCAAAGCCGGAATTCAATTTTAAGGAAGCACGCACACCGGGACGCTATATTTTCCGTGCGGAAAATCTGGTGATCGGTTACGATGAGCCCTTATCCGCACCTCTGAATCTGGAGATGGAGCGCGGGCAGAAGATCGCTCTGGTAGGTGCCAACGGTATCGGTAAGAGTACCCTTCTGAAAAGCCTGCTGGGACTGATCCCGTCCCTGTCCGGAGAGGTGGAGCAGGGAGAGTTTCTGCACATCGGTTATTTTGAACAGGAGATGGATCCGGATACGAATACAACATGTATTGAAGAAATCTGGAAAGAGTTTCCGGGATTCAGTCAGTACGAAGTTCGTTCCGCACTGGCCAAATGCGGTCTGACAACCAAACATATCGAGAGCAAGGTCAAGGTTCTCAGCGGCGGCGAGCAGGCAAAAATACGTCTCTGCAAGCTGATCAACCGGGAGAGCAATGTATTGATCCTGGACGAGCCGATCAACCATCTGGATGTGGATGCCAAGGCGGAGTTGAAACGTGCACTGCAGGCATATCGGGGAAGTATCCTGATGGTCTGCCACGAGCCGGAGTTTTACGAAGGCCTGGCTACCGATGTCTGGGATGCCACAAAATGGACGACCAAGATCTTTTAATATGCAGACGGTCACTGCACAGTCGGGTATGGCACCGGTTTGCAGATGTTTTGGATGATAAAAAAATAACAGATTTGACTGTCATATATTTACAAACAATATTTTTTGATGGAAAATATACCTATTAGATTTGAGGATGGGAAGCGCCGGAAATACCTCGCAGAGCTTGACTTGAATTTCTCCCTGTTTATGAAAAAAAGGGGGGGCGGAGAGGCATGCGGCACTCGAATCTATGGGATATGTTAATACGTCTGTACAGATGAAAAAGTGGAGGAATAGCAGATGGGATTTGATATGGAGCAGTATAACAAATGGCCTGCACGCCATAAAAATGATCAGAACCCGAGCAAGAAGATCATCGCACTCGGAAGAAAGATCACGGACGTAGCCGGACATATTGTCGGCGGCGTTAAGGTAGAGGATCCGGAGTATTGGGGACTTGCGGAGATCCTTACCGAGGAAATGGCAGACATCGGTCTGGCCATGAAGAAGAGAAAACATTATACCTTCCCGGAGCTTTGCAAGCTCTGCAAGATTGACAAAGAAGGTGAGGCACATTTCCAGGAAGTACTGGACGAGATGAGCTATCTCGGCGTTCTGGAGTATGACTACGGTTATCACTACGATCACAACGGACGTACCCATGAGCAGACCGAGCGCAGATACATTCTTCCGATGTTCGTACCGGGTTCTGCAGAGCTCTTCAACATGGATGAGCTTCCGGACAGAAGCAACCCGCGTCTGGAGAAACATCCGGATCTGGCTTCTTTCTTTGAGCGTATGACCTATATCCCGCTGGCAGGTGTTACCCAGATGGTGCCGCCGGGAGGCGCAGGTATCGGTATGCACGTTATTCCGGTTGAGAAAGCGATTTCCATGGAGAACCAGTCCGTAGATATCGAGCATCTGTCCTACTGGCTGAAAAAATACGAGGGACACATCGGTGTAGGCCGCTGTTCCTGCCGTGCATCCAGAAAGGTTCTCGGCGAAGGCTGTGCCGATGATGATTTCGGATGGTGCATCGGTGTCGGTGATTTCGCTGACTACTGCCGTGAGACCGGCAAAGGTCATGACATCACCTACGAAGAGGCGATGGCAATTCTGAAGAGAGGTGACGAGAACGGTTTCGTGCACCAGATCACCAACATCGACGGTGAGAACAAGATCTTCGGTATCTGTAACTGCAACGTAAATATCTGTAACGCACTGAGAACTTCTCAGCTTTTCAATACACCGAACATGTCCCGTTCCGCATACGTGGCACATGTAAACAAAGAAAAATGTGTTGCCTGCGGACGCTGCGTAGAGGTATGCCCGGCAGGTGCGACCCGTCTGGGACAGAAGCTCTGCACCAAGGACGGCAAAGAGGTACAGTATCCGAAACAGGAGCTGCCGGATGAGACCAAATGGGGACCGGAGAAATGGGATCCGGACTACCGTGACAATAACCGGATCAACAGCCATGCTACCGGTACTGCTCCGTGTAAGACAGCCTGCCCGGCACACGTTGCCGTTCAGGGTTATCTGAAAAAAGCTGCACAGGGCAAATACACAGAGGCTCTGGCTCTGATCAAGAAACAGAACCCGTTCCCGGCAGTCTGCGGACGTATCTGCAACCGCCGCTGTGAGGATGCATGTACAAGAGGTACCATCGATCAGGCTGTTGCCATCGATGCAGTTAAGAAATTTATTGCCGAGCAGGATCTGAAAGCAGAGACCAGATATATTCCGAAGAAGGTTATCCCGGCAAGTATCCATATGGATCACTTTGATGAGAAGATCGCCATCATCGGCGGAGGTCCGGCAGGTCTGTCTGCTGCTTTCTATCTGGCAGAAAGAGGATACAGCCCGACTGTATTCGAGAAAAACGAGATGGCCGGCGGTATGCTTCGCTACGGTATCCCGTCCTACAAGCTGGAGAAAGATGTCATCGAGGCTGAGATCGATGTCATGAGAGAGATGGGTGTTGAGATCCGTACCGGCGTAGAGATCGGCAAAGACATCACCATTGATGAACTGCGTAAGCAGGGCTATAAGGCATTCTATGTAGCTATCGGCTGCAGTGCCGGAAAACGTCCGGGAATCCCGGGAGACTATGCAGAAGGAACCTTCACTGCCATCGATTATCTCCATGAGGCAAATACCGGAAACACTTCCTTCACAGGAAAAGTTGTTGTCATCGGCGGCGGAAACGTTGCTATCGATGCAGCAAGAGTAAGCGCAAGAAGCGGAGCAGCGGAAGTTACCATGCTCTGTCTGGAGAATGAAAAACAGATGCCGGCATCTGCAGAGGAAGTTACCGAGGCAGGCGAAGACGGCGTTGTGATCCGCAACTCCTGGGGACCGAAGGAGGTTCTGACCGAAAACGGCAAGGTTACCGGTATCGTTATGAAGAAGTGCCTGTCCGTATTCAATGCGGAAGGACGTTTTGCACCGAGCTATGACGAAGAGGAAACCATGACCATCGAGTGCGACCGCGTGATCTTTGCAGTTGGTCAGGCATCCGTATGGGGCGACCTGCTTGCAGGTGAGAAGGTAGAATTCAAGGGACCGGCAATTCAGGCAGATCCGCTGACCTTCCAGACCGGTGCACCGGATATCTTTGTCGGCGGAGATGTATACACCGGACCGAAGTTTGCCATCGATGCAATCGCAGCTGGACACAAGGCTGCAGAGTCTCTGCATCGTTATGTACACAACGGCCATATGACCATCGGACGCAACCGCTGGGAGTTCAATGAGCTGGATAAACAGAACCTGTCTGTTCCGTCCTATGACGGACGTCCGCGTCAGGAAGCAGGTATGGATACCCTGATCGCACCGAAGTCCTTCAAGGATGCGCATCTGGTCCTGACCGAGGAGCAGGTGAAGATCGAGACAGCCCGCTGCCTTGGCTGCGGTTCCACTATCGTTGATGAGAACAAATGTATCGGCTGCGGTGTATGTACGACCAGATGTGAGTTCGATGCCATCACCCTGCATCGTGACCGTCCGGAATGTTCTACCATGGTTGTTGCTGAGGATAAACTCAAAGCGATCCTGCCGTACCAGGCAAAACGTGCCATCAAGATCGCACGCAAGAACAAAAAGAAAAAATAACAGGAGCACACCATGCACGAACTGGGCGTTGTATTTTATGTGGTCCGGGATGTGAAAAAAACAGCGGAGGAGAACAACGTAACGAAGGTCTCCTCCGTTACTCTGGAACTGGGAGAGGTCTCCACGGTCATTCCGGAGTATCTGATCGACTGCTGGAACTGGGCCAAAAAGAAAGAAAAAGTCATGGAGGATGCGGAACTGAAGATCGAACGAATCGATGCCGTTACCTTCTGTGAAGACTGCAAACAGGAATATCCGACTGTGGAGTACGGGAAGATCTGTCCGCACTGCGGCAGTGAACATACCTATCTGCTGCGGGGAAATGAATTCCTGATAAAGGAAATTGAAGTGTATTAGCAGGAAGTGGATGCAGTGGATTCCGCCTTTCAGACGGTGAGCTTCCGGCACGAATGGAATAGAAGAAAAGAGATCCGGGACATGCAGATTCTGTATGCCCCGGATCTTCTTTTTTTATATCAGGCAGAGCATTACTCTGGAAGGACTTATACGCAATATGTCAACCTGAAACATAAAATGAGTTGACAAAAGGGCGGAGATGCAGTACCGTATACCTGTTTGAAAAGAGTAAAATACGAATCTCGCTGGAAAATCAGCAATATAAGGAAAGGAATATATATGAAAGTAAAAACATTGACTACCTGTGCACTGTTTGCGGCATTGATGTGTATCTGCGGACCGCTGTCGATCCCCATCGGACCGGTACCGGTTTCACTGACCAATCTGGTTATCTATTTTGCTGTTGTTATTCTCGGAACCAAAAACTCTTTTATCAGTTATCTGGTATATCTGCTTCTTGGTCTTGTCGGTCTTCCGGTATTCTCCGGATTCCAGGGCGGTGTCGGAAAGCTGGCAGGTCCCACCGGCGGTTATCTGATCGGCTTTATTCTGATGATTCCGATCTGTGGTATCATCATTGAGAACTGTAAAAGAAAAGCGGTTCCTTCTATTCTGGGAATGGTACTCGGAACTGCCGTAGCCTATGCATTCGGAACCATATGGTTTGTATTTTTAATGAAGTGTGAGGTCTCCTACGCACTTACGCTTTGTGTATGGCCGTTTGTTCCTTTTGATCTGATCAAGATCGTTCTGGCGGTACTGATCGGAGGAAAAATCAGAAAGCAGCTTGCTGCTGCAGAGATGCTGTAAACGGCGTGTATGTTTAAGGAGAAAGAGAAATGGATGTTTTAAAACTGGCGGATGCGATTATTGAAGGAAAAAGACTGAAACGGGGGGAGGATCTTTCCTTTTTTATGGACTGTGATCTGATGGAGCTGACGGAAGGCGCCGATCGGATTCGGAAAGCTTTTGTAGGAGACCATGTGGATCTCTGCTCCATTATTAACGGACGGAGCGGCAGATGCCCGGAGGACTGTAAGTATTGTGCCCAGTCGGCGCATAATCATACCGGCTGTGAAGTCTATGACTTCCTTCCGAAAGAAAAGATCGTAGATGCCTGCAGAATGAATGAGAATGAAGGCGTACATCGTTTTTCCATTGTAACCGCAGGCCGTGTACTGAATGGTGCAGAGTTTCAGCAGGCACTGGACGCTTACCGAACCATGCATCAGGAGTGCGGCATCGAGCTCTGTGCTTCTCATGGATTTGTATCCGCAGAACAGCTGCATCAGCTGCATGAGGCAGGGGTAACCAGTTATCATCACAATATCGAGACTTCCCGCCGTTTTTTCCCGGAGATCTGTACGACGCATACATTTGAGCAGAAACTGGAAACACTGAAGATGGTCAAGGCGGAAGGTATGTATGTCTGCTCCGGCGGAATCATTGGTATGGGAGAGAACTTCGAAGATCGAATCGATATGGCGCTGATTCTGCAGGAGTATGAGGCGGATTCCATTCCCATCAATGCATTGATGCCGATTCCTGGAACGCCGTTGGAAAAACAGCCGAGTCTCAGTGAAGAGGAGATCCTTCGTACCATCGCCATGTTCCGGTATATCAATCCAAAGGCAGATATCCGTCTGGCAGCAGGACGTGCACTTATGACAAATGATGGTGAAAAAGCATTTGCCAGCGGGGCATCTGCAACGATTACCGGCAATATGCTGACAACAGCTGCATCGGCAACCATCCGCAAGGATCGGGAGATGCTGACAGCCATGGGAAGAACGGTATAAAAAAAGATTCAAGTGTGAATCTCAAAGTAAAAGCTAGAAGCTGGAATTTCGAAGATGGAAACTGCCCGGATCCAAATCAGGAACCGGGCAGTTTTTGCGGAATCAATACAATTTGACGAAAACGGGCAAAAACGGGCAGAATCGGCAAAAAAGTACTTGCAAATACAGAGATGCGTATGATAGAATCTCACTCGGAAAACAGAATATGGTTTTTATTGGAAACGCACAATCCCCTTCGGATGATAACGAACAACACATAACACCGGGCTGAAACAGACAGGCTGGAGCTATTTAAGTCGTTATTATGAGGAGGATTTTTTTATGCCGAAAAACAAATTTCAGGATGTCGTTTTCACTATTATCATGGCAACCATCATGGTATACGGAATGGTTGTTTACAATGTAGCACTGAACACCGGCGGTGTGACCAATCAGACTTTTCTGATCGCTCTTCGTGAGCTGCCGATCATGGTTCCGGTTGCATTTATTCTTGAGTTCTTTATCGTTGGAAAACTTGCCAGAATGCTTGCCTTCACAGTTATGCGCCCGACCGATCGCCCGCAGTTTATCACCTATGCGATCTCCATCTGCATCTGCTGCATCATGTGCCCGCTGATGAGTCTTGTGGCAACCATCCTGTTCAAAGATACAAAGACCTTCGGAACCTGGGTACAGACCTGGGGAATGAACTTCCCGATGGCACTGCTGTATCAGATGTTCTACTGCGGACCGCTGGTTCGTCTGATCTTCCGCACGATCTTCCGTGAGAAAAAAGAAGACAAACAGTAAATTTATATAGAAAAGCACATGTGCATTCCACATGAGCAGAAGCCGTTTCCGATAATCGATCGGAAGCGGCTTTTTTGCGTCGAGGAAGCACGGATGGAAGAAATGCTGCAGTGCCGAACCGTGCCGGTCGATCATTTCCTGCAAAAAATCGCCTGAATCTTCTGGAATCCTCTGAAATTACCTGGGATTTTTGGAAATCTCCTGGCAGGATTCTTGTTTTGTGTGGTGTAAGATGACTTAAATTGATACAATATACAAAGAGAATTCGAGAAGAGGTATATGTATGAAAACATTGATCGAATTATATGACGATCGTGCCATTGAAAATGTTCTCGGTGTGGAGACATTTCGGCCGCAGCGGGTCATCTACCTGTG
>JAUNAK010000118.1 GCA_030527665.1 Eubacteriales bacterium | reverse complement strand
GGTGCAACGCAGCTTACTGATAAAAATGAAACGATCTCTGACGGTGTTTCCAAGCTTGCTGACGGAGCATCCCAGCTTTCTGCAGGTACCGATGAACTGAAAAAAGGTTCCGATCAGCTTGCTGCAGGTACAAGTCAGCTGCAGGCAAATTCTCCGGCACTTGTTAACGGATCTGCGCAGCTTGCATCCGGTGCTTCTCAGCTCGCTTCCGGCAGCAGCCAGCTTGTAAGCGGTACCGCACAGCTCTCTGACGGTGCCTCCCAGCTCGCTTCCGGTATGAAGCAGTATCAGGATGAGGCCATTGATCCGCTTACCGAGAAGCTGGATATCTTCCTCGGTGATACCGAAGAGCTTCAGCAGCGTTTCAAAACACTGACTTCCGAAGATCTTGTATACAGCAACTACAGCGGCATCTCCAAGGATATGGACGGAAAGGTTAAATTCCTGATCACAACCAAACCGATCAAATAAGGAAATGTTTCCAGAAAATTAACGATCTGCAAAAGGAGCTGCTGTTTCGTATCCAATCGATACGAAACAGCAGCTCCTTTCCTCTCAGCATGCCACTCTTCTATAAATCAAACAGCGATTTCTTTTCTTATACAACAAGATCCGGAACCAGGTTCCATGAACCTGATTCCGGATCTTTCTTACCAGCTCAAATATTATTCACTATAATTGCAAATCCCGTAGGACAATCAGCAGAGCTCTGCAGCCAGCTTCTCGATCTCCGCTTCATTTGCTTCATTTACAGCGGACAGAATACGTACGGTAGTATCTGTATAGGTGATGTTCTTGCAGCCCTCCAGCATAGCCTTCATGGTCTTTGCTGCATTCGGTGCCCAGGAACCGTTCTCGATAAATCCGATCGTTCTGTTCTTATATGCACGCTCAGTCAGATGGTTGATGAACTCCTTCATGAACGGGAAAATATCTGCGTTGTAAGTCGTTGTTGCCAGAACCAGTTTTCCGTAACGGAAAGCATCTTCTACGTTCTCGGCCATATCGCTGCGGGCAAGATCGGACAGAACAACTTTCGGACATCCCTTCTCTTCCAGCTTGGCAGCCAGCATCTCTGCAGCCTTCTTTGTATGACCATATACAGAAGTGTAAGCGATCATAACGCCTTCACTCTCCACACCATAGGAAGACCAGATGTCATACAGGTTGATGTAATATCCAAGATTCTCGGTAAGGATCGGTCCATGAAGCGGAAGGATCTTCTGAATATCCAGACCTGCCGCTTTTTTCAGAAGGTTCTGCACCTGTACACCGTATTTTCCAACGATACCGATGTAATATCTTCTTGCCTCGCATGCCCAGTCTTCTTCCGCATCCAGTGCACCGAATTTGCCGAAGCCGTCTGCAGAGAACAATACTTTATCGGTACTGTCATAGGTTACGATAACCTCCGGCCAGTGTACCATCGGTGCTGCCACAAAGGTAAGAGTATGGGTTCCCAGTTCCAGTGTATCACCCTCTCCTACGACCAGGCGGCGTTCTGCATAATCACTGCCGAAAAAGTTCTTCATCATCGGGAATGCTTTTGCAGAAGATACAACAACTGCCTGCGGATATTTCTGCAGGAAGGTATCAATATTTGCCGCATGATCCGGCTCCATATGCTGAACGACCAGATAATCCGGCAGACGGTCTCCAAGAACCTCCGCAACCTTTCCCAGCCACTCCTCGGTAAAATTCTGATCAACCGTATCCATAACTGCGATTTTCTCATCTTTGATCACATAGGAGTTATAGGCCATGCCGTTCGGTACAACATACTGTCCCTCAAACAGATCTACCTGATGATCATTCACACCTACATAAAAAATATCATTTGTAATATTCATTCCACGTTTCTCCTTTTATTATTTCACTTTTATTCATTTTTCATCATTCGAAAAAAACAAGACTTGATCCACAGGATGGTACTCCTATTGCTTCCGATAATGCTGTATTCCTGCTGTACTATTCTACCATTCTATACCAGAAATGAAAACACCTGTCCATGAATCCGACTGTACAAAAAACCATTCATATGACCCGTATCTTTTTCCTCTTATGCATAGCTCGAATACTATCCGCCGCGAATGCCTGCTGTAACAACCTGCTGTCTGATACAGTATACATACCTTATACAGTATCAGTTCCCGGAAGCCGCGAAAAAGCGGAATCTTCTAAGCAGAATAAAGACCGTTGAACAGCATACAAAGCCGACACAGATTCCCACAAGTGCGAGCAGGCAGTCCTGTCCGTAGTTCATTGCCATCTCTCTGTCATTCAGAATGATCCCGCCCATTGTATAATACAGAAGATCTCCGGGGATCAGCGGAATAATTGCCGGATACAGATAGTATGTCGCAGGCGTATGCTTTTTATGTGCCATGATCTCCGCAAAAATATCAGCAGCGCCTGCAGCAAGCGCTGCATAGACAATACGGTATGGAATAAATGCCATCAGTATAATATACGCAATACGTGTAACCAGGCCGCCGATTCCGGCCCAGACCAGGTCCTCTTTCCTCATCTGAAATACAATGGCAAATCCAAGCGAAGCCAGAAAAGATAATACGACCAGTTCAATATTTAATGCCATATGCCGTTCTTCCTCCTATAACTGAATAACACCCTGTCCAAAGCAGACATACGCCAGAAACAGGCCTGCAACGATGGTAAGCACTTCCAGAACGACTTTTACCAGTTCCATGATTCCGTTCATCTCAAAGCCGCACAGAAGGCTTCGGAAACCGTTGACCATCGGAATTCCGGGAATCAGATAAAAAGCATTCGTAATGATCAGGCAGTACAGATCCTTTGCAAATCCGCTCCATGTAAACAGCAGATCCACCGATCCGACGATAAACATACATACAACATTGGTAATGATACGATTCAGCTTCAGCCTTGCAAGGCGCATCGTGATATAAAACAGAATAACCGTGTCCAAAGCAACGACGATCAGTTCCGACAGCCCCCCGCCAAAGATCCTTCCCAGACACACCATGGCCAGAATATACCCGAGCAGCTGGACATATTCGGGATAGCTGGGTGCCATTAGAGCCTCAAACAGCAGATCTCCCAATTGCTCCGGTTCCGGCTTGTCCCTGCAGACATCATGGACCATGTTATTGAGTCTTCGAAGTTTGGCAAGATGAATTCCGTTATTCGGAATCTCTGTCTGGACCGTCTGAATTCCGGCACCTCCCATAAATCTTCCGGAGATCGCCAGATGGGAATTCAGTACAAAAACACATACCTCACGAAGATCATAGGCCTTGCAGATCATATGGATCGACATTCGCACACGTTCCGTATTTGCGCCGCATTCCAGCAGTTCCCGACCTACATGAAGAGCAAAATCAAGAATGTAATCAATCTTCCTCATCGCCTGTGCTGCACCGCTTATCTCTGCTGCACCGCCATCCGCTCCGTGTATTTCACTTTTTTCTACAGCCGAACCAGTCTCTATGGCAGCTCTGTTTTCCCTTTTCATAGTCTGCTCTTCCTTTCCTAAAGCACGGCTGTCTTTAACTTCAGCTTCAAATGCCATTTTCTATACCTCGATTGTGCATGATAGTTCCTATTTCCACTATTTCCACTATTTTCCTGTTAATTTTAGCATAGATTACACCTGTTTTTTTATTGACTTTGTAAAAAAATCTGTGCTATATTGGGTTTTGCAAGGGGAGTAACTTCCATATAACAGGACTCCATACTAAAGTGTATAGGGCATGTCGATCAATTGGTCACTGCACTGCTTCAGTATTCGCTGTCCTGCTTTATGTATGTACCTCGTCAGTACAATCACCATATACGTTCGGTGATTCGGGTTACATGTAATTAGTGAGACTTTGCCGTTATATAAGGCGGCATAGTCTCTTTTTTTATGCGTCTGCCCGTTGTACGCAGATGCCGGTTCCATACAGGAATCACACATTTTTTCTGCAGGCTTCATCATTCCATTGCACAGGAGGAATACATTCATGCTTCTTCAGTTATTATTGCTGGTACTTGGCTTCGTCATGCTGATCAAGGGTGCCGACTTCTTTGTTGACGGTGCCAGTGCAATTGCATCCGGATTAGGCGTTTCCAAGCTTCTGATCGGACTTACGATCGTTGCCATGGGTACAAGTGCACCGGAGGCTGCTGTAAGCCTCAGCGCCGCTCTGAGCGGCAGTGCCGACCTGACGATCGGAAATGTTGTTGGAAGCAACATTATGAACGTTCTCGTGATCCTCGGTCTCACAGCCACAATCACTCCGCTTGTCATGGAGGAATCCACTCTCCGAATCGAACTGCCGTTTATGATTGCAGTGACCGGACTTCTGCTTCTGCTCGGTTTAGACGGAACCGTGTCATTTACTGATGGGCTTGTTCTCGCATTCTTCTTTCTTCTTTATCTTGGCTATCTATATTATTCTGCAAAAAAAAGCAATACAAGCTGCCAGGAAGAAGAGAAACAGCCGAAACTGAAAATGCCCAAAGCACTTCTGTTTATGATCGGAGGACTTGCCGTTGTCGTATTAGGCAGTAAGATCACGGTAAATGCAGCATCCGCCATTGCTCTGGATCTGGGTATGAGCCAGCGTCTGATCGGACTTACGATCATTGCTCTTGGTACCTCCCTTCCGGAACTGGTAACCTCTGTTACCGCAGCGCGCAAAGGCAGTGCCGATCTGGCTATCGGCAATATCGTTGGAAGCAACATTTTCAATATTCTGTTTGTAACCGGCTTAACCGCACTGATCACACCCGTACCATTCTCCGCAGCATTCCGACCGGATATGCTGATTGCCTTCTTTGCAGCTGTTCTCCTGCTTATCTGCAGTGTCCGCAAGCACAGCCTGCGCAGATGGGGAGGCCTCCTGCTGATTGCAAACTACGGACTCTACTTTATCGGACTTCTGTAACCAAAAAGCGTCAACCGTTTCTCCTGCCCTATACAGCCCTTTTTTACGGGACCGTTATTGCGACGAACACACACGAAACAAAAGACCATTTGATCTCTCAC
>JAUNAK010000117.1 GCA_030527665.1 Eubacteriales bacterium | reverse complement strand
TCACTGTTTTACCGGTAAAATCATTATTTTTTACAAAGTTATCTACCGGCCATGCCGCAATTCCCCACCAGATCGGATATCCGATATAAACCGTATCATAGGAATCCCAGTTTTCAACCTCTGTTGTTACCAGCTCAATGTCACGTAAGCTCTCATCGTCATGCTCTCTTGAGACGCGGCTGTTCTCATCCCTCCAATCCAGATCTTCTTCTGTATATTCCTCTACAGGTGTGAGTTCAAACAGGTCTGCATCTAATTCTTCTGCAATTGCATTCGCAAAATTCACGGTATGGCCCTGTGCAGAGTAATACACGACAAGCGTTTTGCCGGCATCAGTCGAATCGGAAGTTTCTGCCTGGGATTCACCTTCGGAAGTCGACTCAACTGCTGCTTCCGACTCCTGAACTGCTTCCGCTGTGCTGACTGCAGCTGCCTCCTGATCATTCGATGTCTGTGCACTGCCGCAGCCGGCAAGTACTCCCATTACCATTGCAGCCCCTAAGATCATAGCTGTGATTCTTTTTTTCATAATAATTATCCTCCTGACTATCATTGCATATAATGCTTTGTTTCTTTCGATGATTGTATTCTACTTTGTTTTTTCGGTGATGTACAATGCCGTATCCTCATTGCAGTATGTTTCAAACACATACTAATTGAGCTTCACTGTTCTCCTTTTTTTCATTTTATGATATGATGGCAGACGTTGTTCCGCCCGATAATCGGAATCGGTTACAACAAAACACAGAAAGGAACCTAACATGCAAAACGAGATTTTTGAAGTAATGCCGGTTCGAAAAGCCTATATGAAAATGGCTCTTCCCGTTGTACTCAGCATGGTTGTCACTCTGATTTATAACATGGTGGATACCTTTTTCATTGCAAAGACCGGAAATACAAATCTGGTAGCCGGTGTCTCTTTAGGCGCACCTATTTTCACTCTGATGATCGCACTCGGAGATATCCTCGGACTTGGCGGAAGCTCTGTCATTTCCAGACTGTTTGGTGAGCAGCGGGTTGATGACGGAAAGCGTCTCAGTGTCTTCTGCTTCTACGGTTCACTGCTTGGCGGACTGATTGTCACAGCTATCTTATTGGTCTTCCGAACTCCGATCTTAAATCTGCTCGGCGCTGATTCCGAGACCTTCCGCTATACTTCTCAGTATTATACCTTTATCGCGCTGGGTGCACCGTTTCTTATTTTAAATTTTACGCCGACAAACCTCCTTCGTTCGGAGGGACTGGCAACTCAGTCTATGATCGGTTCGATGATCGGTACCGCTGTGAATATCGTTCTCGACCCGGTTTTTATCTTCGGACTGAATATGGGAGCCGGCGGTGCGGCAGCTGCAACAGTGATCGGCTATATCTGCGCGGATCTGTATTTCATATGGGTCCTTCTGACAAAGAGCCGGAAGCTCTCCATGAATCCAAAGCTTCTGCGGATCTCCGCTTCGGAGCTCGGTGCTGTTTTTGCAATCGGCTTTCCCGCTTCGATCACCAATATTATGCAGAGCATCGGCATTTGCTGCCATACGGCACAGATAGCATTGCCGCCATGGGCATTGTCATGAAAATTAATATGATCGCCGTTCTGGTTCTCGTAGGATTTGCTTTCGGAGGACAGGCACTGGTCGGTTATAATTACGGTTCCGGAAACCAAAAGCGGTTCCATGAAATTGTTGCGTTTGCATATAAGTTTGAAGCTGCAATCGCTCTTTGCATCAGCATTAGTCTGTATATATTTGCTCCGTTCCTTGTTAAAGCCTTCTTTGATGATATGGCACTGATTTCCTTAGGAACTTTGTTGGTCAGTCTTCTGCTTCTCGGAATGATATTTGTTGCTGTTGTGCTTATTTCTACCTGTATCTTTCAGGCAACCGGAAAAGCAGTTGAAGCATTCATCCTCTCTGCATCCAGACAGGGCTTCCTCTTTGCGATCGTACTTTTCCTCGCATCAAAAACCGCAGGCTATTACGGAATTCTGGCATCTCAGGCAATTTCCGACTGTCTTACGGCAGTCATCGCCGTCATATTATTCCGCCGCCTGTTTCACAGCTTAAGAGCAGAAAAAACAATTGAGTAAACGCTCTTCTTCAGATTTTTCCGAAGCATCACAGCAGTATCCTGCAAAATAAAAAGACCGAAGAAAACGGCAGGCCTCTCAAGCCCCGTCTTCTCCGGTCTTTTTTCATTTCAAATCAACACTCTCCGGTGAGCGAATTCGTTATCGGCAAATGAAAACAGATCTCTATTTTTTATGACTGTTCTGTATCATAATAAGTTTCAAGGAACGTATGAAGCTCTCCCTTTCTCTTATATCCGGGCATCGTATCCAGAGAAACTTTATGGATACTGTTAAAGATGCTCTTCTCAATATCCGGGTTGTCGCGCTTCAATCTGCGAAGAAGCGTCTTCACTTCCTGACGCTTGGAGCCGCCTCCTCCATTGTCACAAATAGAACAATTTTCCGTAAACCTGCAGGCACACTGAATAAAATCAAGCTCATTGTAGCGCTTCCATGCAATAATATCATCCTCATGGATGCAGTACATCGGACGGATCAATTCCATACCTTCAAAGTTCGTGCTGTGAAGCTTCGGCATCATTCCCTGCAGCTGAGCACCAAAGAACATTCCCATGACCGTCGTCTCGATCACATCATTAAAATGATGTCCCAGAGCGATCTTGTTGCAGCCCAGTTCTTTCGCCTTGCTGTAAAGATGACCGCGTCTCATGCGCGCGCACAGATAGCACGGCGATTTTTCGCTGTTATTGGCAACATCAAAAATGTTCGTCTCAAATACAGTAATCGGAACATGCAGCAGTTCTGCATTGCTCTCGATCTTCTGACGGTTGATCTCATTATATCCGGGATCCATTACCAGATAAACGACCTCAAACGGAATATTGCTGTGTCTGTGCAGCTCCTGCATCAGCTTTGCCATCAGCATCGAATCCTTGCCGCCGGAAATACAGACTGCGATCTTATCACCAGGCTGAATGAGCTCGTAAAACTTGACCGCATAAACAAACGGTCCCCAGAGCTCTTTTCTGTACTTTGTCAAAATGCTTCTTTCAATCAACTGATGCGGTTCTAACTGTCTCTTCATTTCCACCCTCACCTTACTTCTGCAGCAGCGTCTGATAGCACCGGTCAAATATCTTCTTAAACTCTTCCAATTCTTCGCTTGTAGTCAGGTGACTTAAACTGATCCTCCAGGAAGACAGCGCATTTTTCCGGTCGTGACTGACTGCAAAGACAGACTTAGACGGCATTCCGTCGGAAGAACATGCCGATTTTACCGAAACACAGACTCCCTGCTCACTCAGCGCCTGCTGAAATACACTTCCCTTTACGCCCCTGACACTCAGGTTCAGAATATGCGGTACTGCCGACTCCGGACTGTTGATCCGAACCAGCGGATATCCCTTAAAAAATTCCAGCAGATCCTGATGCAGCGATGCTACCTTTGCTGTCCGCTCTGTCTGATTTTCCAGTGCGAGACGCAGCGCACATTCAATCGACACGGCAAGTGACAGGGCAGGAGTCCCGCTTCGATATAAGGTGGTACTGGTGCCTCCGTGAATCTGCGGTTCAATGACCAGTCCCTTCCGCTTCAATAAAAGTCCGCATCCGTTTAAGCCGTAAAACTTGTGCGGAGCAATGCTCATCGTATCTACACCGTCCCGGAACAGCTCGCACTTTCCGACAGCCTGTGTTGCATCCACATGGAAATGACATTTCGGATAAGCTTCAAGAATCCGTGCAATCTCCTGAATCGGCTGCTTCACACCTATTTCGCTGTCAACAGCACCGATCACAACCAGTACCGTATCCTTTCGAAGCAATTCCCGAAGATGCTCTGTATCAATTGTTCCATCGCGGCGAATGTCCAGAAGATCAATTTCATACCCCTGATTTTGGAGAGCCGTTAAGCTTCCGCCAACCGAAGAATGCTCCAGTGTTGTGGAAATGATATGCTTTCCGATATGACGGTGTGCTTCCACAATTCCTTTGATCGCCAGATTATTGGATTCACTGGCTCCGGATGTATAAATGATCTCCGACGGATCACAGTGCAGCAGCTCTGCAATCGATTTTGTTACACGCTCCATTTCCAGGGCCGCTGCCCGGCCGCATGGATGTGTGGAATTCGGATTTCCGATATATTCTCGTTCTGCACGGCAGAATGCTTCTAAAACCGCCGGATCCGACGGGGTATTTGCAGAATAATCCAGATAGATCATGGTCTCCTCCATTGCGTTCAACGAATTTCGATTTTACACCATTCGAACATGAATCGCAATTCCGGATTGAATAATACGGGGCATCTGAGCCGCCCGGCATACTCTTCGGATCTAAATCGAATGTCAGTCACGATATAACCAGCCATGATCATCGTGATAGATCATAAGTTTCGTCATTCCGCCGTCAACACAGATATTTTCTCCCGTAATAAAGCCGGCCTTTTCCGATGCAAGAAACATCACCGTATTGGCAATATCAAGCGGATTCCCAACTCTTCCGACAGGCTGCTGGGAAGCATCAGGCCCTTCATACACTGTATACTCTGTATCGATCCACCCGGGGGAGATAGAATTCACACGCACCTTTCCGGAGAGCGAGACAGCCAGAGCATGGGTGAGAGCCGAGATTCCTCCTTTTGCTGCCGTATAGCTCTCTGTCTGCGGCTGACTCATACGATCTCTTGAGGAGGAAATATTCACAATGGATGCTCCCTGTGAAAAATACGGTGCAAACAGTTTGCTGAGATAAAAGGGAGCAGTCACTCCCACTCGCAGTGCATAATTAAACTCCTCGAAGGTACAGGTATCAAGTCCCTTCTTTAGGGGAAGTGCATTATTTACCAGAACATCAACACTGCCAAACTCATGAATCACCTTGTCCGCGAATTCCTCTAATGTCTTTTTCTCGGCAAGATCACCGATATAGAAATCATTCTGAAGCAGATCGATCACTGCAACATTTGCCCCTGCCTTTTGAAACTCCTCCGCAATACACTTTCCGATTCCGCTTGCTGCTCCTGT